>JAGHRU010000147.1 GCA_018066225.1 Candidatus Equimonas enterica | reverse complement strand
CTACGACAGCCTCTCGGCCGAAGAGCGTCAGCACATCGACATGACGCCGCTGCTGGTGTATGTCTGCGAGGGCACGGCGACGGAAATCCGTGAGTGGTTTGAGACCATCAACATCGCAGGCATACCGCTCAATGAGCAGGAGAGGCTCAACGCCACCCACTACGGGCCCTTCGTGACACGCGCAAAGGAGGTCTTCTCCAACTCCGGCAATGCTATGATGCAGAAGTGTAGCGCGTATGTCAAGGGCAATCCCAAGCGTCAGTAGGTGCTGCACACCGCACTGGAATGGGTGAGCCACGGCCAGGTGGCGCACTATATGAGTCTGCACCGACAGGAGGGTGACATCAGCGAACTGACCACCTACTTCGACACCGTGGTCGATTGGGTGTCGGCCACCTTTGCCGATGTCTATCGCGAGATGTGCGGCTTGGAGTGGGGACGCCTCTATGAGACCTATCATCAGCAGCCCTATGCGGCCGATGAGGTGGCGCAGCGTGTGGCGGCCTTGATGGCTGATGAGAGCATAAGGCAGAAGAGCGGCATCTTTGAGTACGTCCTCGGCGGAGAGCAAGTGCCCAGTCTGCTCAACATCCGCGTCTTTGAAGACAGGACGAAGCGCAGTGCTTACACCCGGCAGACGCAGCAAGCCAAAGCCGCTGGGCACTCCAACTGCCCCTATTGTGTGCAGGAAGGCAAGGCCAACCGCGACCGCATCTGGGACTTGAAGGAGATGGACGCCGACCATGTCACGGCATGGAGTCGTGGTGGCGCGACAGACATCGCCAACTGCCAGATGCTCTGTAAGACGCACAACCGCATGAAAGGCAACCGATAGCGACCCCAACAATACATCGAGGGCGTCACCCCAGTCTGGTGGTGACGCCCTCGATACGTTGGTGACTCGTGCGGCGGCTTACTTCTTGTCGTCGCCGAGCTCGATGGTGTAGGAGAGGGGACGGCCGCTCTGCGTGCGTGCCTTGATCCACAGGATGCGCTCGGAAGACATGTTGGCTGCCTTGACTACTTCGTCGAAGTCGGTCTGTGTGCGCATCTCGCGGTCGTTGATGTGCGTGATGATGATGCCCTTGTTGATGCCAGCATCCTTCATCTTACCATTCTTCACGCTGACCACCATAAGGCCATATTTGAGCGCGAGTTCCTTCTTCTCCGTGTCGCTGATAGGACGGAGGGCAGCCCCCATGGTCTCGGTGTCCACGCTCTCGATAACATTGGTAGAGCCTTGTATGTTGCGCAGGGTGAGGGTCGTGGTGTGTTTGCGTTTGTCGCGCAGATAAGTCACGCGCACCTTGTCGCCGGGACGGTGGGCCGTAAGTATCTCTTGCAGTTCGCCAAACTTCGTGATGGACTTGCCGTCGATGGCGGTGATGACATCGCCTTCCTTGATGCCGGCTTCCTCGGCAGCACCGTCGGCCGACACTTCGGCGACATACGCGCCATTGACCGTGCCGAGATCCACGCCCTTGCCCTTGTCTTGCTGCTGGTCGATCCACTTGCTCACGTCGATGCCGCTGATGCCGAGCAAGGCACGCTGCACGGTGCCATACTCCTTGAGATCGGCCACCACCTTGTTCATGATGGAGGTCGGAATGGCGAAGCCATAGCCTGCGAAGGAGCCTGTCTGCGAGTAGAGCATAGCATTGATGCCGACCAGCTCACCGCGCGTATTGACCAGTGCACCGCCAGAGTTGCCGGGGTTGATGGCAGCATCGGTCTGGATGAAACTCTCGATGCCACCCGTAGCGCCGAGGGAGCGTGCCTTGGCACTGACGATACCTGCCGTGACGGTGGAGGTGAGGCTAAACGGGTTGCCGATGGCCAGCACCCATTCGCCCAGTTTGAGGTCGTCGCTGCTGGCCACGGTGATGGGCTGTATCTTCTCGCCGTCGCACTCTATCTTGATGAGCGCGAGGTCGGTGCTCTTGTCCGTGCCGATGATGCGCCCCTTAAACTCGCGGTTGTCGTTGAGTTTGACGAGCAACTCGTCGGCGTTTTCTACGACGTGGTTGTTGGTGACGATGTAGCCGTCGGCGGAGAGGATGACACCGCTACCTGCGCCCTGACGCTTCGGCGTCTCTATCTGTCGCTGCTGCCGACCACCACCGCCGCCGAAGCCACGGCCGAAGAAGTCGCCGAAGAAATCTTCAAACGGGTCGTTGTATTCCACGGTCTGCATACGGCTGTTGGTCGTGACCTTGATATAGACCACGGCATTGACAGCACGCTCTGCTGCATAGGTGAGGTCCACGTGCTCGCCGGCGGGAGTGCTGGCGGCAGGAGTGGGGGTGGCGCCACCCGCTGGTGACGCGATGCCAAGGCCGAGAGCCAAGGCAAGGGAGATAAGGGAAGTCTTGTTCATTATCGTGTAGTTTAATGTTTTGTTTTGCGACTGCGAAATTACCATTTTCTTTCTATATGACGTAGGATTTAGGAGGGAAAGTTTGGCGATTTATCAACTTTTAACGCCGCTCCCAGCGTTTTTCAATTCTGTTAAATCAAAAAGCGGTCTGCCCAATCCCGTAAAACTGTCTGCCCAGATAGTTGAAACAATCTGCGCAGATGGTTTCGTCTGTCTGCCCAGATTGTCACTGCGATGGCGACAAAGTGTGCAATGCGTTGTAAATGAGCGATTTGTGTTGTATATGAGCGCCTGTACGGACAGCGGGTGCTTCGCCAAGAGGCAAAGCACCCGCTGTAAGCGTGATAGTAGGAGTCTGATTACTGCATAGAGCCTCCGACGATGTCGAGAAGTTCGGCAGTGATGGCTTGCTGACGCGTCTTATTGTACTGCAAGGTGAGTTCGCTGAGCAGTTCGTCGGCGTTGTCGGTAGCGACTTGCATCGCTATGACACGCGCTGCGTGCTCGGAGGCGAGACTATCGAGTAGGGCAGTATAGACCTGCAAGTGGAGTGCACGTGGGATGAGTTTGCTGACCAAGTGCTGGGCCGAGGGCTCCACGATGTAGTTGGAGGCATCGGCGGCACTGCCTTCGTCTGTCTTGAGGACAACGGGGAGAAACTGCTCCTTGCGCAATATCTGCGTAGCACTACTCTTGAAATGGTGGTAGATGATTTCCGCTGCGTCTATCTCTTCTGCGGAGAAGAGATCCATGATTTCTTGCGCGATGGCAGCAACGGGATCGTAAGCAGGGTGGTCGAGCACAGCAGAGTAGTCTGCGGGCTCACTGCCCAACTTGCGTAAGGCATCTGCCGCCTTTTTGCCTATCGGATAGACCTTGACAACTTGTATGCCGCGCTGCTCGTAGTCGTGGAGCGTGCTACGCAGCATCTTGATGACATTGCCATTGAAGCCACCGCAGAGGCTGGAGTTGGACGTAAAGACCACAAGCGCGACGCGTCGCACCTCACGCTCTACGGCGTAAGGCGAGCTGATGTCGCCGTCGAGACTGCTGACGAAGGTGGCCATGATGCGTCCAAGACGATGCTCATAGGGGCGCATCTGCTCGATGGCTTGCTGCGCATGGTGGAGCTTGGAGGAGGCGACCATCTTCATCGCGCTCGTTATCTTGCGCGTGCTCTTGACGGAGGCGATGCGGTTTTTTACTTCTTTCAGTGATGCCATAATGGGGTATTACGGGGTGTAACGCGGGCATAAGCGCGGCCGAGGCTGCGCCTATGCTCTGCTGCGTAAACTACTACTTGTACTGCTCGGCTACCTCGCCAGCCACCTTCTCTATGCCTTGCTTGATTTCGTCAGTGAGCTTGCCAGCGGCAAGTTCGGCAAGGATAGTGTCGGCATAGTTGGCACGCATGGTCTGCAAGAACGTGTCTTGGAAGTCGCGTACCTTGTCGAGAGGCACACTTGCGAGCAGACCCTTGGTGCCGCAATACAGTATGGCCACCTGCTCGGCTACGGGCATCGGGCTGTACTGCGCTTGGATGAGGAGCTGATTGTTCTTACGGCCACGGTCGATGGTCATGGCAGTGACGGGGTCCATATCGCTGGAGAACT
This sequence comes from Candidatus Equimonas enterica, assembly GCA_018066225.1. GTDB lineage: Bacteria > Bacteroidota > Bacteroidia > Bacteroidales > Bacteroidaceae > Alloprevotella > Alloprevotella enterica. Next base: position 1,564 of record JAGHRU010000147.1, on the reverse strand, counting down.
TGGCAAAGGCTTCAAGTTCGCGATACTGGGCCTGGTCTATCTTGAGCGTACCTGCCACCTTCTTCATCGACTTGATCTGTGCGCTACCACCCACACGCGACACGGAGATACCGACGTCGATGGCGGGACGGAAGCCTTGGTTGAAGAGCTTGGTGTCGAGGTATATCTGACCATCTGTGATGGAGATGACGTTGGTCGGGATATAGGCCGATACGTCGCCAGCCTGCGTCTCGATGATAGGCAGAGCGGTGAGCGAGCCGCCACCCTTGACCATGCCCTTGAGAGAAGCAGGGAGATCATTCATCTGCTCTGCCACTTCCTGCTGATCGTTGATTTTGGCTGCACGCTCCAGCAGGCGTGAGTGGAGGTAGAACACATCGCCGGGGTAGGCCTCACGACCCGAAGGACGGCGAAGGATGAGCGACACTTCACGGTAGGCAACAGCCTGCTTGGAGAGATCATCATAGACCACAAGGGCGTGCTTGCCACGGTCGCGGAAGAACTCACCAATGGCGGCACCAGCAAAAGGTGCATAGTATTGCAGCGCAGCACTCTCGGAAGCCGTCGCACTCACTACGATGGTGTAGGGCATAGCACCCGACTCCTTCAAGGTATTGACGATGTTGGCCACGGTGGAGGCCTTCTGGCCTATTGCTACGTAGATGCAATACACGGGGTCGCCATTCTCATAGTTCTGACGCTGGTTGATGATCGTGTCGATGGCAATAGCGGTCTTACCAGTCTGGCGGTCGCCAATGATAAGTTCGCGCTGGCCACGGCCAATAGGTATCATAGAGTCCACGCTCTTGAGACCCGTGGCCAGGGACTGTGTCACAGGCTGACGATAGATGACACCTGGAGCCTTGCGGTCCAGAGGCATCAGGTATTTCTCGCCCGTGATCTCGCCAGCACCATCGAGAGGCTGACCAAGCGGGTTGATGACGCGACCGAGCATATTCTCATTGACGAGAATAGAGGCTACGCGGCCGGTACGCTTCACGCTCTGGCCTTCCTTGATACCCGTGGAAGCACCGAGCAGCACTGCACCGACATTGTCTTCTTCGAGGTTCATGGCTACGCCCATAACACCGTTCTCAAACTCGATGAGTTCGTTCTCGGTCACTTGCGTCAGCCCGTAGATGCGAGCCACGCCGTCACCTACGGTCAGGACGGTACCTACCTCTTGAAACTTGACGTCGGTCTCGAGGTCTTTCAACTGCTGAAGCAGTATCTCGGACACTTCGCTGGGTTTGATATTGTTAGGCATAATGGTTTGACTGAATTTAGGATTATAAAACTACAAGAGTTGACGGCGCAGGTCATCCAGTTGCCCCTTCAAGCTGGCATCCATACGGTAGGTGTCGTATTCGAGTACGAAACCGCCGACGATGTCGGGATTGACGATGACTTCAAAATCGACCTTGCTGTCTGTACGCCCTTCTACCATTTTCCGCATACGCTCCTCGGTAGCTGGGCTGACAGGGGAGGCAACGGTCAGTTTTCCGCTTGTGATATGCTTCTGCTCGCGGTAGAGGGAGATGAAGGCGCCTGCGATGAACTGCAT
>JAGHRU010000192.1 GCA_018066225.1 Candidatus Equimonas enterica | reverse complement strand
AATTATGACATCGCTCATAACAGTTGCTGGTGTAGTATAGCCTCTCTTTGAGGAATATGCGACAGCCGTCAGCGGCGGACTACGCACCTTGGGAGCCCCCACAACGGTCAGCGGCCGTAACGACATTACCCTCGAGGGCGGTGGTAAAATCTGCGGCAACGCGTTCTACCACCTCACCAATCGCAATATCGTGCACGGCACCATGCTCTACGACACCGACCCACGCCTGATGCAAGGTGCACTGCATCCCGATGTGAGCAAACTCAAATCGGCAGGGGTCAAAAGCGTTCGCTCGCGCGTGGCATTGCTCAAAGACTATCTGCCTTTCGATGTCCGCGAACTGCGGCGGCGGCTTATCACCCTACTGACCGACCGCACCGTGACGCTCGACGACGACGACGTGGCAGCGATAGAGCAGATAGAGCAATCCTATTATGCTCCCGAATACCTGCTGGGCAGTAGTGCGCACGCCGATGTGGTGCGCGGCGGCAGAGCTGACGGCGTTGGCACGCTGATGCTCCATTTCAGCCTTCAGGGCTCTCTCATCTCGGACATCACGCTCAGTGGCGACTACTTTGAACTCAGCCCAGACCCAACAGCCGATTTCCGCAAAGCCTTCGTGGGCAAAGCTTTCACCTCTGATGGTCTGCAAGCCGCCATAGCTGCACTGCATCCCGAGCAGATTATTCGCAATTTGACAACAACAACATTAACAAATCTGATAAATTAAATCTAATGGACAAACGTACATGTCTCTATGAGAAACACATCGGGCTTGGTGCCAAGATGGTCTCTTTCGGCGGTTTTGAAATGCCGATTCAATACACGGATATTACAGACGAGCACAACGCCGTGCGCAATGCCTGCGGTATGTTCGACGTTAGCCACATGGGCGAAGTACTCGTCGAGGGCGAAGAGGCTGAACGCTTCGTACAGCACATCTTCACCAACGACATTGCTGGTGCTCCCATCGGCCAAATCTTCTATGGCATGATGCTGCACGAGAATGGTGGCACTATTGACGACCTGCTCGTTTACAAGATGGGTGAAAAGAAGTTCTTCCTCGTCATCAACGCTGCCAACATCGACAAGGACTACGCTTGGATTGCGAGCGAAGCCAAAAAGTATAACGTCACCACCGAAAACCAGAGCGAAAGTTATGGCCAGCTTGCCATCCAAGGTCCTGACGCAGAGCGCATCGTCGCAGCCGTGCTCGGCCTGGAGCAGTGCAAGGACATCGTCTTCTACAACTTCGTAGAACTCGACACCCCTTGCTGCGGCGAGCATATCATCCTCTCACGCACGGGCTACACCGGCGAAGACGGTTTCGAGATTTATGGCTCACACAAGTACATCCAGTGTGCTTGGGACAAACTCATGGAATGTGGCGAAGTGAAGCCTTGTGGCCTCGGCTGCCGCGACACACTCCGTTTTGAGGCTGGTCTGCCCCTCTATGGCGACGAACTCACCGACGACCTTTCCCCTATTGAAGCTGGTCTCGGTAAGTTCTGCAAACTCGACAAAGAGG
>JAGHRU010000184.1 GCA_018066225.1 Candidatus Equimonas enterica | reverse complement strand
TCCTTGACTATCGCGTCACGAGTTGCCATAGCTTCCTTGATGATGTCAGCTTGTTTCTCGCGAGCTTCACGCAGTAGTTTTTCGCTTTCCGCTTGGATGCCGGCTAACTTCTCGTTGGCTTCACGCGCAGATCGAAGACTGTCATCAATGTACTGCTTGCGTTCTTCCACCATCTTGGTGATGGCAGGGAAACCAAATTTGGCGAGGACAAAGAAGACGACCACGAATGCCAGAAGCATCCAGAAGAGTAGGCCAAAATCCGGAGTAAGTATGGATGGCAAATTCAACGAATCCATGTACTATGGTCTGGAGTCAGAGGATTACATAAATACGCAGAGGGCGCAAACTACGACGGCGAAGAGGGCAACACCCTCGACAAAGGCTGCGGTAAGAATCATGTTGGTGCGGATGTCACCTGCTGCTTCGGGCTGACGTGCAATGGCTTCCATTGCGCTGCCACCGATGCGGCCAATACCGAAACCTGCGCCAATTGCTGCAATACCTGCGCCAATTGCTGCGCCTAACTTAGCAATACCTGCTGCTTCTAAAAGAGCTAATAACATAAACATAGTTGTAAGGATTTTGTGAGTTAATTATTTGATTGTTGTTTTCTTTTGGTGCAATGGTTGAGGACGCATGCCCACTCAGTTTAATGGGCTTCGTGCTCGGGGTGTGCCATACCGATGAAGGCCGCACTCAGCATCGTGAAGACATAGGCTTGCACGAAGGCTACCAGCAACTCCAGACAGTTCATGAAGAGAATCATGCAGAAGCTGAGCAGCGTGAGGCCACTGCCGATGAAGGCATTGATCTGCCACGTGATGAAGATGATGGCAGTGAATGAGAGAATGATGGCATGGCCTGCCATCATGTTGGCAAAGAGACGGACCATAAGAGCAAAAGGCTTGGTCAGTATGCCGAACAACTCGATGAAAGGCATAATGGGCACGGGGTAAGCCTTTAAGAATATGGGTACGTCGGGCCAGAATATCTCCTTCCAATACTCCTTGTTGCCAAAGAGGTTGATGGCGAGCATCGTACAGAGGGCAAGGAAGAAGGTGATGTTGATGTTGCCCGTCACGTTGGCGCCACCGGGGAAAATGGGGAGCAAGCCAAGGAGGTTGGTGGTGAAGATAAAGAAGAACACCGTGAGGAGATAGGGCGCATAGGGGCGATAGTGCTTCTCACCTATGGAGCCTTTGATGAGGTCGTCGTGGATGGTCATCACAAGCATCTCGATGAGTCCGACAAAGCCTTTGGGAGCTGGACTTTGGGCATCGCGTTTGCGATACCAGCGGGCGCAGCAGAGGAAGATGGCGATGAGGATGAAGACGACTATCCATATCTGTACGACAGACTTGGTGATGCTCAAATCAAGGGGACGCACTTGGGAACCATCGGGCATAATCTCATAGATTTTGCCATTGTGCTCCTCGTTGTAGAAGAAAACCTGATAAGAGCCTTGTCCTTCGTGCATAGCTTCTGTTATCTTTTCGCTGGAGAAGCACAGCCACTCTCCCGTGCGCTCACTCTTGATGATGATGGGCAGGGGAATGCTGATGTGCTTACCGCCGATGGTCGTGATGTGCCAGTCGTAGGCATCGGCCATGTGACCGAGCACGATTTCCTTGACATCTACGCTGCCACTTTCTTGGGCGGCATAGGTGTGGGGCGTAGCCACGGCGAAGAGTAGCAAGAGGGTAAGGGTGCGAATGATTTTAGTCATTGTTTTGGCAGACTGGTCTCTGCAACCGACTCAGATGGATGCCCGAGAGCACCATCGTGGCGAGGTAGCAGAGGATGATGTTGATGGAGAAAATCAGAAGTTGTGGAAATCCGCAGAAGCCGTATATGACTACGGTGGTGACGGAAAGGAAGAAACGGATGACTTTGGCCAGAAAGTAGGTGGTAAGTTGCTGCTTGCCGTTGCTGCTTTCTGCCGTACCCCTTGGTGTGAGGACTAAGCCCTCAACATAGATACTGGCAAAAAAGACGGTAGCGATGATGGCCAATGGCAGTCCTTGCTGCAAGGCGGCCTTACCTACCACGGCTATTTCAATCCCGAGGGCGAGCGCCGCTACCAGTGCCAAGGTGATGGCACTGATGAGTAGGTATGTTGTCAGTTTCCTCATTTGGCCTCCACACATATAGACACTTCGTTCTGGGCCACTTCTACAAATCCGCCGTGTATCTCGAGCGTGAAGGCCTCTTCGCCTTGACACGCAACGACACCCTCGGAGAGGGAAGAGATGATGGGAGCGTGATTGTGTAGTATCTCGAAGGCTCCTTTCTCACCTGGCACGCTGACACTGACGACATTGGCGTCATAGAGCGTGCACTCTGGTGAGACGATGGTGACGTGAAGTTTGTCCATAATCGGTCCTTATATAATATAAGCGGTATGTGTGCTTTGGACTAACCTTGAGCGGCATCGAGGATTTTCTTACCCTTGGCGATGGCATCGTCTATGGTGCCGACATTGAGGAAGGCCTGTTCTGGCAGGTAGTCCACTTCGCCGTCGAGTATCATGTTGAAGCCGCGGATGACTTCTTCGATGGGCACCATAACGCCCGGAACGCCAGTAAACTTCTCGGCCACCGTGAAAGGCTGCGAGAGGAAACGCTGGACGCGACGTGCGCGGTTCACCGTCAAGCGGTCTTCATCGGAGAGTTCGTCCATACCAAGGATGGCGATGATATCCTGCAACTCATTGTATTTCTGCAAAATCTGCTTCACACGCTGAGCACAGTCGTAGTGCGCTTGGCCGATGACGAGCGGATCGAGGATGCGGCTGGTGGAGTCGAGAGGATCCACAGCAGGGTAGATACCGAGCTCGGTAATCTTACGGCTGAGCACGGTGGTGGCATCGAGGTGGGTAAAAGTCGTAGCTGGAGCTGGGTCGGTCAAGTCGTCGGCAGGCACATAGACGGCCTGAATGGACGTGATAGAACCGTTCTTGGTGGTGGTGGTCATACGCTCCTGCATGGCACCCATTTCAGAGGCTAGCGTAGGCTGATAACCTACGGCAGAAGGC
>JAGHRU010000158.1 GCA_018066225.1 Candidatus Equimonas enterica | reverse complement strand
GTGCTCGCCTATCTTCTTGGATTTGGCGTAGTCGATGTCAAAACGTGCATATTGCGAAAAGGGAATGCCAAGAAACTCATACTCGCCACCCGTATTCTTCTTCGCATGACAGAGCGACGATAGACCGTAGAGCAGGTTGGACGCAGTCTCGACATTGCATTTGACTTGGTAGCCATTGGTATTGTAGAGGTCACCACTGCTGGAAGCACGACGCAGCGAGTTGTAATTGAAGCTATAGCCCGTGCGCATGATAAAGATATTCTCATAGGTGTGTCGGAGCAGCGAGAAACGAGGGTCGTCGCCGTAGAGGTACTCGTTGTAGAACTTCTCCGATATCCACGGCATATAGATGTAGCCCAACGATACTAAGTCCCAGCGATGACGCCATTCGGGGGCATTGACGGCGTTCCACTGATAACTCCATGATGCGGTCAGCGAGCGTCGGTGAAACTCTGGACGGTCTTGCGTGTTGTAGAGCAGCGAGATGTCGGTCAGCGTCTTCAATTTGCGCAGCCTGTCGCGCTTAATGGGCAAGAACAGCGTCGGTAGGCGCAAGGTGGCTTCCGCGCTAAACTCAATGTAGTCTTGATTGTTGTAGCCTTCGAGTTGCTTGATGGCCTCAAACGCGCCACGCAGTTTCAGCGACAAGGATTGCGCTCCTCGGAAGAGGTTGCGACAGGCATAGGTGATGCTGGCGGCTGCGCCTAAATCGCCTGCGGTGTTTGTCCCTTCCAGTTCAAAACCTATCGAGTGTGGCTTGCAGAAATGTACGAAGACATCTGCATCAAGACGCCGATTGTCGAGCGGTGAAGGGGTGTAGTGGATGGTCGTGAAATCCGTTGCGGCCAGAGCGTTCAGCCCTTCGTAAGTAAATTTCGTAGCACTTTGCGAATACAGGCTGTCGCTTTTGAGTGCAACGAAGCGGTCATACACGCGACGGAAGAGGCGTGGACGCTCTTTGTAGTTGAGGGAGAAACTGCCCAAATCTTCCGTAGTGCGTTCACCCACCTGCTCCACATCCTCTGTCACTGTGACCTTGCCGAGCCGATAGGCCGTGTAACTGCGCAGAGAATCTACGCCTGCTGGCTGTCGGAAATGCTGCGTCAGAAGGAGGTTGGCCGACGCAGCAGCAGTGTCGGCGGTGTAGGTGATAAACTCCTTGTGCAGGTAGTAGTAGCCTTTGTCTTGCAGGAGTTTTATGATGCGTTTGCGTTCTCCGTCGAGCAGACTCATATCGGGCGGCATGCCCTTATATAAAGTGGAGTTTGCGCTGTCGGCTTCTACGATGTGCTTTATCGCGTCGTTGTCGTAAGTGTAGCGTATGTCTGTGACATAGGACTGCCGTCCGGGGTGCAACTGATAGACCACACTCGTCTTGCGTCCTTTGCGTCTGGTCTCTGCTGTGACCGATGCCGAAAGATAGCCTTTGGCCTGCAAGGCGTGCTGCAATGCGGCGCACGAGTGCTGGGTCAGCGCAGGGTCATAGACGACAGGCGCCTCACCCAATCGTCGGAAAAGGCGTGAGAGCCCTTTCGTGCTGTCGGGCGAAGAC
>JAGHRU010000201.1 GCA_018066225.1 Candidatus Equimonas enterica | reverse complement strand
GTACCAACTCGTCAATGGGCAACTATCGCAAGCCTTTACGCTCGCTCCCGGTACACACGATGTCGTCTTCTCTTTGCCCGAAACGGCGACGGTGCGTTCTATCGTGTTCAACGCCATTGACGATTTCAACCACGCTTTCGGTGTGGACCCTGCTATCATGGTGCGCGTAGCGGCACTGACTGCGGAGGGAGAGCGCGAAGTGCTCTATGCTCCGATGCCTCGTGCCAACTGGGAGGATGCTGTGGCGACGATGACTTTCGCTTTGGACGAAGCCCCAGCCAATCGCTATCGTCTTACGCTGACCAACGCACACCCAATGACACTTCATCACTTGGGCCTCTACTCCGCTGCTCGCAAAAACAATTGGGAGGCTGAGGCTGCGTGGACATTGCGCGAACTTGTGCGCAGTAACGACAGCCCGCATCAGACTCTTTCGGCTTATGTCAATGATAAGAGCGTGATAGATATTACCCCGATGATGCAGACCGATGGCACGTTGCGATGGGATGCCCCACAGGGACGTTGGACGGTGCTGCGTATAGGGCATGTCAATACCCTTATGCAGAATGGACCTGCGCCCGCAGAAGCCACGGGGTGGGAAATCAACAAGTTGGACGCTACGCTCGCCGATTATCAGTTTGACCACTATGTAGGACGGCTTGCCAAGGGGGCACTTCGCGGATTGGTGGACAATATGCTGATGGATAGTTGGGAGTGCCGCGCACAGACATGGACGCAGGGACTTGACAGCATCTTTGCATCACGCACAGGCTACGACCTTACGCCGTGGATGCCAGCCTTGTTGGGCTATGTGGTCGATACGCCCGAGCGTACAGCCCGCTTCCTCTGCGACTGGCGGCGTACCATCAACGACCTCTTCGTGCACAACTTCTACGGCCGTATGAGTGAGCGTGCTCATGCGCTTGGGATGACCGCAAGTTACGAAACTGCTGCCGCCGATGTATTCCCAGCCGATGCATTGGAGTATTACAAATGGGCTGATGTGCCGATGTGCGAGTTTTGGCAACCTGCGACCCATTTCCTTGCCAATCGCAACTACAAGCCCATTCGTCCTACCGCCTCTGCTGCGCATCTCTATGGCAAACCGCGTGTGTCGGCCGAGGCGTTCACCAGTTTCGACCTCACTTGGGACGAACATTTCTCAATGCTGCGTGAGGTGGCGCATCGCAATCTTGTGGAGGGGATGACGCACTTCGTCTTCCATACTTATACCCATAACCCCGATGCGGAGCACTATTTCCCTGGTACGAGTTTCGGTGGTGCCATCGGTACGCCATTCTTGCGTCAGCAGACATGGTGGCCCTATATGCCATCGTTCACGCAGTATCTGGCTCGCTGCACCTTTATGCTCGAGCGTGGTAAGCCTGTGGCTGATGTCTTGTGGTATTTGGGCGACGAGATAGCGCAGAAACCCGACCAGTACGCCGACTTTCCAGTAGGTTATCGCTACGACTACTGCAATACCGATGCTTTGCTTCACCGTATCAGCGTGCGTGATGGTAAGTGGGTGACACCCGATGGCATCGCCTATGAGGTGCTTTGGCTACCCGATGGCACGAAGCGTTTGCTGCCTGCCACCGTAAAGCGTCTGCATGAACTCGTCAAGCAGGGTGGGCGCCTTATTGGCAATGCGCCCGAATCTCCTGCTACGCTGACGCTTGGTGCGGAGGAGCGTTTCCATACTGCCGTGGCCAGTCTTTGGGGCGGTGATGTCGGTCTGGGTAGGGTAATAAGTGGTCAGCGTATTGCGGAGGGTTTGCAGATGCTCGGCATAGCCCCCGATGTCTCGCTACCCAATACGTGCTGGCTCCACCGTCGTACTGCTGACGCTGATTGGTATAC
>JAGHRU010000205.1 GCA_018066225.1 Candidatus Equimonas enterica | reverse complement strand
ATGTCGGCGCGTGCCTCGGGCTTGAGGAAGCGCTCGAGCAGATATTCTCTGCCCGCGAAGTCGGGCTGAAAGTCTATGGCGGCTCTGGCTTCCTCCGTCTTGGCTGCGGCGAGTTGCGACAGATAGACCGTCTTCTCTTGCTCCATAAGGCGCATGCCCATATAGGCCGCGCCGAGGTCGCCGCTCACGCAGATGAGATCGGTGTCGCGTGCGCCGCTACGCTTGACGATGTCTTCGTCCTTTGCCTCGCCGATGCAGGTGATGCTGATGGCGAGTCCTGTGAGGCTCGTGGTGGTGTCGCCGCCCACGACATCTACGCCGTGCTTGTCGCAGGCAAGGCGTAGTCCAGCGTAGAGTTCGGCGATGTCTTCGACACTGAACTTGGCACTTATGGCGAGGCTCACGAGCAGTTGGCGCGGCGCGGCGTTCATGGCGATGACATCGGAGATATTGACCATGGCAGCCTTGTAGCCCAAGTGGCGCAGCGGGGTATAGACGAGGTCGAAATGTACGCCCTCCATCAGCATGTCGGTCGTCACGAGCACGCGGCTCTCGGGATAGGAGAGGACAGCGCAATCGTCGCCTATGCCATAGAGCGATGAGGCGTTGCGCAGTGTGATGTCTTCGGTGAGGTGGCGGATGAGCCCAAACTCACCCAACTGGCTAAGTCGCATGGTCGATTAGAAATAATAGCCGAGGCCGATGCGCAGGCCTACGGTGCTGTGATCCGAAAAGTCGTTGAGCGACATCTTGTAGTACAAAGCAGGCTCTATGGCCAGGTAGTGGTTGAGATAGAACGTGTAGCCCACTTCCACGGGGATGCGCAGGTCGTTGTAGTTGGGCGAGAAGTGCGCATATTCTGCGCCTGCGCCGAGGAAGATGCCGTTTTGCTGGAAGTAGTAGCGGCCACCCACACCCAGCGCGATGTTGTCATAGGCTTTGGCATGGTCGAAGGTCACATTGGCGCGCACCATCCAGTAGTCGGCGATGAAATAGCCCGCTTCGGCTTGGAGCCCAAACTTGAAACGCTCGGAGCCGTTATAGGAGATGCCAAGGCCTGTCAGCGATGCGCCGACATATTTCGTTTCGGACTTAAACTGGGCTTGTGCCGTCGTGGCTGCGCAGAGCAGCAGCAGGAGAGAGAATAACCACTGTTTCATGTTTTCTGCAAGTGTAATGAGTTGATTTGGCCGCAAAGGTAGCAAAAACTTTCGGAATTGCTGGCTTTTTTGCGAATTTTACGAGAAAAAGGCCGTGATTTGGGATTATATCATTAACTTCGCAGGCAAATAAGACCTGTCACTATGCCCATCGATGCTCATCTGCTGCTCCGCGAGCGTGGCGTGCGCCCCACGGCCAATCGGCTGCTGGTGCTGCGCGAGATGCTTGCAGCGGGCTATGCGCTCTCCAACGCCGACCTCGAAGCACGGCTTGGCACGCTCGATAGGTCGTCGGTCTATCGCGTCCTCACCGTCTTTCTTGCCCATCATCTCGTCCACGCTGTCGATGACGGCACGGGGCAGACCAAGTATGCCGTCTGCGCTCCCGACTGCCACTGTGGCGAAGACCCCCATAGCGGTTTGCGCGATCTCCATCCTCATTTCTACTGCGAGCGCTGCCGCCGCACCTACTGTCTGCCGACCCTTGGCGTGCCCGAGGTGATGTTGCCGACGGGTTTTCACCTCCACAGTGCCGCCTATGTGCTGCGCGGGCTTTGTCCCGACTGCTTGCGCCACGGTTGCCGTGCCCATGCTGACTGACTATTTATACCATACATACACTCTCTACTATGCTTTTCGACCAAATCAATACCGACATCAAGGAGGCTATGAAGGCGCGTGACAAAGTGCGCCTCGCCACCCTGCGCAACATCAAGAAGTACTTCCTCGAAGCCAAGACCGCACCCGGCGCTGGCGATGACCTCGCCGACGATGCCGCGCTGCGTATCTTGCAGAAACTCGCCAAGCAAGGCCGTGAGTCTGCTGCCACCTTCTCCCAGCAAGGCCGTCAGGACCTCGCCGACGACGAAATGGCACAGGTGGCTGTCATCGAGGCCTATCTGCCCAAACCGCTTTCCGAGACCGAGATAGAGGTTGCCGTAGCGGCCATTATAGCCGAGGTGGGTGCCACTTCGATGAAGGACATGGGACGCGTCATGGGGCTTGCTTCGCGTCAGATGGCAGGCCGTGCCGAGGGTGGCGCCATTTCGGCTGTCGTCAAGCGACTCTTGGCAGCCCAAGCATAGCCTCACCTCTATTGCACTCACGCTATGCCTAACATCGCACTTTTACTCTCGGGGGGCGTCGATAGTGCCGTGGCCGTCCACCTGCTCTCGGAGCAGGGCTTGCGTCCCGATCTCTACTATATCAAGATAGGGATGGACGGCGACAGCGAACTCACCCGTACCGCCGAGGAAGACATCGAACTCGCTACCGCTACGGCGCGTCGCTACGGTTTGCCGTTGCAGGTCGTGGATTTGCAAAAGGAATACTGGGAGCGCGTCGTCACCTACACCATGGACCATGTGCGCCGCGGCCTGACGCCCAATCCCGACGTGATGTGCAACAGGCTCATCAAGTTTGGCGCATTTGAGGAAAAGATAGGGCACGCCTACGACCGCATCGCTACGGGGCACTACGCCCAGCGCCTCGACGGGCAAGACCTGCCTGCGCCCTACCGCGAAGCCGCCAGCGTGTGGCTTGGCACTGCGCCCGACCCCGTGAAAGACCAGACCGACTTCCTGGCGCAACTCTCTCGGGAGCAGGTGGAGAAGATCATGCTTCCCATCGGCCATCTCCCCAAGAGCGAGGTGCGCCGCATTGCCCTCGAAGCCAAGTTGCCGCCCGCCCATCGCAAGGACTCTCAGGGCATCTGCTTTCTTGGCAAAATCAACTACAACGACTTCGTGCGCCGCTTTCTCGGGGAGCGCATGGGCGATGTCGTCGAGATAGAGACGGGGCGCAAGATAGGCCAGCACCGTGGCTATTGGTTCCACACCATAGGCCAGCGCAAGGGGCTTGGCCTTGGCGGTGGCCCGTGGTTCGTAGTCGATAAGGACATCGAGGCCAATGTGCTCTATGTCAGTCACGGCTACGACACGCTCTTGCAGTATGGCCACGAGTTCCGCCTGTGCGACTTCCACTTCCTCACGGGCAACCCTTGGCGCGACACGCCTGCCTCTGCGTCGCTGCCCATCACCTTCAAGGTGCGCCACACCGATACCCCGCGCGTAGGCACGCTGCGGTGGGTGGACGCCGACACCTGCCACATCTCTGCGCCAGAGCCCATACAGGGCATTGCCCCGGGGCAGTTTGGCGTGGTCTATTCACCCGACGGCAAAATCTGTATCGGCTCGGGCGAAATCCGTATTCCCCATATATAATATAAGGTATGCGCACATTCCTTCCCTTACTCCTGCTTTTGCTCTTGACGGCTTGCCGCAGCGATGAGCAGCGTCTGGCCGACAGCGTGGCCGACGCTTGCGCAGGCCTGCCTTACAGCATCGATGAGGCCACCACCATCGACAGCCTTACCCTCGACGCCAAGGCCGTCACGGTGTGGGCGAGTCTTGCCGTGGCCGAAGGCGAGAGTCTGCCACTTGATGCTTTGCCCGATGAAGCCTATTTGCAGGCTTCGGCCAAGATGAGTTTCGCGCGGCTCTCCGATGAGAGCACAGCGTGGCACGATCTGCTCTCGCGTGCCGCAGCCTGCCGCCGTGGTATGTCCTTCTGCCTCTGCGTGAAAGGGCTGAAGCCCATTCGCGCCAATGTCAGTGCCGCCGATGTGGCTGCTATTGCCTCGGGTAGGCTGACGCGTCGGTCGATGGCGGAGTCGCTGTTGCAGCGCAACATAGCAGAGCAGAAAGCGCAGATGCCACAGACTATCGACGACGTGACTACGGCCACCGACCTCTACCTTACGCCCGACACCCTGTGCTATGTCTATACGCTTGCCGACGACTTCGACTGCACCGCCTTTGAGGCCAATCCGCAGTCGCTCCACGACGTTCTGCTCTCGGGCTATCAGCGTGCGGGGGCTACGAGCGACAAGACGGCGTTTGAACTCTGTGTGGAAACGGGGCGCGTGCTCTCTTTCTACTATCGTAGCGCAAACGGGGCGCACCACTTCCGCGTCACTTTCCCGCTCTCCGAGTTGCGCGGACTCCTCAATCCCAACACTACTACTCCCATCCCCAATACTTCATGGCGTGCTCGGCGCGTCACCCTCTGCCTATGACCCTCACGCTCTACAA
>JAGHRU010000189.1 GCA_018066225.1 Candidatus Equimonas enterica | reverse complement strand
TCGCCCTGCTGGCCTCCGTGTCCTTTGTGGGCTGTACGAGCGATGACGAGGCCACCGAGGGTGGCGCGTTGAAACAACTCTCCTTTTCTGCTGTTGCCGATGCTGGCAGCCGTCCTTCCTATGCTTCTGAGCGTATGAAGACGCGCTTGCTGGCCAATGATGGCAATAAGGTAGAGTTCTGCAAAAATGATGCTATCAGCGTGTTCGATGGCACGACGCATCTGAACAAACGCTTTGCGACCAACGAGTCTGGCGCAAGCGTTACCTTCTCTGGTGCTGCCCCCGAGAGCACGACCTACACCGCGCTCTATCCCTATCAGCAGGGCGCAAGCCTCGACGGCACTACGCTGACCGCCGTGCTTCCTACGACGCAATATGCGCAGGCTGGCACAACGTTCGACCCGCAGGCTGTGCTCAGCGTCGCTACGACGACGAGCGAAGAGATGGAATTTGCCTTCAAGAACGTGTGCGGCTTGGTGAAGTTCACCACGACGGAGGCTTTGGCCAAGGTTGTCTTCAAGGGCAACAGCGAGGAGGCAGTTGCTGGCAATGTGAGCATCACTGTCAGCGATGCGCCTACTTATTCTGGTGCTGACGCAGAGAGCATCACGCTTCTGCCGCTCTCTCCTGCCACGACATTTGAGGCTGGCACTTACTACATCTCTGTATTGCCGCAGGCATTTGCTAATGGCTTCACCTTGGAGGCTTACAAAAGTGTTAGCAGTACAAAGGCCGATTACGCGCTCGAAATCAGCACGAATGTCGAGGTAGAGCGTTCTCAAATCCTTAATGTGGGTAAGATGGAAGCCCCCGCCTATGTTGCTCTCGGCATTGAGGTTGATGGCAAGAAGGTGCTTTGGGCTACGATGAATGTAGGCGCAAGCGCACCCGAGAAGTTTGGCGACTACTTTGCTTGGGGCGAGACTACGCCTTATTATGAGGCTGGTTGGTCGGCTGATGGCAAAAGTGGTACTGTTGCTTTTGACGGCACATGGAAGACAACGCCCAAGGCTTATTCGTCCAAGGGTTACATCTGGGCGAACTACGCGTGGTGTAATGGCTCAAATACGACCCTCACCAAGTACAACAATAATAAGAGTAAAGGTACGGTCGATAACAAGACCGTTCTCGACCTTGACGACGATGCTGCCCATGTGATCTGGAAGGGCGATTGGGTGATGCCTACGCAGGCCGAGTGGCAAGCGTTGTATGCTAACACAACTTTTACTTGGACTGCCAATTACAACAACACGGGCGTAGCAGGTTATGAAGTCAAGGGTAAGGATGCCTATGCTTCGAAGTCGCTTTTCCTTCCCGCTGCGGGCTACTTCAACGGTACGTCCGTGACCGACGTTGGGTCCAGCGGCGCCTACTGGTCGTCGTCGCTCCGCACGGTCAATCCGGCGCACGCGTACGACTTGTACTTCTACTCGGGCGACGTGATTCCCGCGTACTTCAGCAACCGTTACTATGGGCAGTCCGTGCGCCCCGTGCTCAGAATGGCTCAATAACCGCGAGAAAGCGTGAATATATAGTTAGTAAAGTTTAATGTGCAAAGTTGCGCCATCGGCAGCACAGCCCGCGCGCAGGGTGTTGTGAAACAGTCTGTCTGCGAGCCCCTGTCCGCCTCTCAGAGTAGAGGCAGACGATGAGCGCATCGCGTTATAAATATCTTTGTTATTTGCCGCAGGCAACGCGGGTAGCCGCTGTCGGGATACAGTGCTGCTCGCGCCCTGCCCTTTTTTGACCTCTTACGCTTACGCTGCGTCATAAAAGTTGCGGGAATGTTTGGACGCGTGGCGAGAAATGTGTAACTTTGTCCCGCCTCTTCTGACATCGCTCATGCCGACACCCGAAAGACATACCAGCCCGTGCGCCACCGCCGTCCCGTCCGTGGACGCGGCAAG
>JAGHRU010000030.1 GCA_018066225.1 Candidatus Equimonas enterica | reverse complement strand
GGGTAGGTATGTCGGTATGGATCGCTTCGAGGTGCGTGAGCGCATCGTGGCCGACCTGCGTGCAGCTGGTCTCCTGGAAAAGGAAGAAGACTATACCAACAAGGTGGGATATAGTGAGCGCAACAGCGATACGGCTGTCGAGCCGCGTCTTTGCCGTCAGTGGTTCCTCTCGATGCAGCACTTTGCAGACATCGCGCTGCCACCCGTGTTGGAGGGTAAGATAAAGTTCCACCCGCAGAAGTGCGTCAGCACCTATCGTGCTTGGCTGGAGAACATACAGGACTGGTGCATCTCGCGCCAACTGTGGTGGGGACACCGTATCCCGGCTTATTTCCTGCCCACGGCTGAGGGCGAAGAAGAGGAGTTCGTCGTAGCGCTGACGCCCGAGGAGGCTTTGACAGAGGCGCATAAGATGGCTGGTTATGAGCATCTTACGCTCGACGACCTGCGTCCCGATGAAGACGCACTCGACACATGGTTCTCCTCGTGGCTGTGGCCTGTCTCGCTCTTCGACGGCATCAACACGCCCGATAACGACGAAATCAACTACTACTATCCCACGGCCGACCTCGTGACAGCCCCCGACATCATCTTCTTCTGGGTGGCGCGTATGATAATGGCTGGTGAGGAATACATGCACGATGTGCCCTTCCGCAATGTCTATTTCACGGGTATCGTGCGTGACAAACTCGGTCGCAAGATGTCGAAGTCGCTGGGCAATTCGCCCGATCCGCTTGGGCTTATTGAGCAGTATGGTGCCGACGGTGTGCGTATGGGCATGATGCTTTCTGCGCCTGCGGGCAACGACATTCTCTTCGACGAGAGCCTCTGTGAGCAGGGACGTAACTTCTGCAACAAGATATGGAATGCCTTCCGTCTCGTCGGTGGCTGGCAGGTCGATGAAGGCCTCGAACAGCCCGAGACGGCACGCCTTGCCGTAGCGTGGTTTGAGGCGGTGCTCGAGCGTAGCACAGCCGAGATAGCCGATCTCTTCTCCAAGTATCGCATCTCGGAGGCGCTGATGGAGGTCTATCGCCTCTTCTGGGACGAGTTCTCTTCTTGGTATCTCGAGATGGTCAAGCCTGCTTATCAGCAGCCCATTGACGGCAAGACCTATGCCGCTACGCTCCGCCTCTTCGACCATCTCTTGCATCTCTTGCATCCCTTCATGCCTTTCATCACTGAAGAGTTGTGGCAAAACCTTGCACCGCGCAAGGATGGCGAGAGTCTTTCGGTTGATAAGTTGCAGCCCCTGACTGCTACGCCACCATCTGCGGAAGCCGCCGCGCACATCATCCAGACCGTGGAGCGTGTGAAGGGCGTGGTGTCGGGCATCCGCGCAGCCCGTGCCCATAAGGGACTGTCGCCGCGTAAGGCTTTGCCGCTCACCATCGTGGGCGAAAATTTAGCACCCGACTACGACTGCCTCGTCAGCAAGATGGCCAATGTCGATGCCATCGAGATGGCAGATAAGGTAGAGGGCGCAGGCTACACCACCTTCCTGGTCGGGACGCAGCAATACGCCATTTATCTTGGCGATGTCGTCGATGTAGAGGCCGAAAAAGCGGCAGCACGCGCCGAATTGGAGCACCTGGAGCGTTTCCTCGCTTCTATCCAAAAGAAACTCTCCAACGAACGCTTTGTGCAGAACGCGCCCGAGGCTGTCGTGGCGCTTGAACGCAAGAAGGAGGCAGATACGCTGACCAAGATAACCGCGCTCAGGGAGAAGTTGCAATAGTGCCGCGTCGTGTGCCGACGGCGGACACGTTATCAATAATCTATTCTTACGCTGCGCAGCATTGTCGCTTTGCGTCACAGCAAAAGACTGTGCTGCGCAGCATTTTTTGTCTTTCACCAATTTATTATGCAATCTTTACGTGAACTGTTTCGCATCGGCCACGGCCCGTCTTCGTCGCACACGATGGGGCCGCGTCGTGCCGCACGCGCCTATCTCGATCGTCATCCCGATGCGTCTCAATTTCGTGTGACGCTCTTTGCTTCACTCGCCGCTACGGGTAAGGGTCACTTGACGGATGAAGCCATTTATGAAGTGCTGGGTCGGGAGCGCACCTGCCTGGTGTGGAAGCCCGATGAGGCCTTGCCGTTTCATCCCAATGGTATGCGCTTTGAAGTCATCGACGCAGATGGCCAGTCGCGTGATGCTTGGGAGGTGTTTAGCATCGGCGGCGGTGCGCTCGCAGAGGCTGGCAGGACAGAGAGTGAAACGCCCGATGTGTATCCCCTCAACCATATCATGGACATCATGGAGTGGTGTGAGGAGCGTGGCAAATCCTACTGGGAGTATGTCGAGCAGTGCGAAGGTCCTGAGATATGGACGTATCTCGAAGAGGTCTGGGAGGTGATGGCGGCGAGCATAGAGCGTGGACTCGACACGGAAGGTGTGCTGCCCGGCGGACTCCATCTGCGCCGAAAAGCACCGCGTTACTACATCAAAGCCACAGGTTTCAGCCCTAACTTGCAGTCGCGTGGGCTGGTGTTTGCTTACGCGCTTGCCGTGAGTGAGGAGAACGCTACGGGTGGTCGCATCGTCACTGCGCCAACGTGCGGCAGTTGTGGCGTGTTGCCAGCAGTGCTCTACCATATCTATAAGACGCGCGACATCAGCAAGAAGCGTTTGCTCCACGCCTTGGCGGTGGCTGGGCTCGTGGGCAATATCGCCAAGACTTGCGGCAGCATCAGTGGTGCCGAGGCGGGGTGTCAAGCAGAGGTCGGCGTGGCCTGTGCCATGGCAGCGGCAGCGGCGAGTTACACCTTCGGTGGCGGACTGCGCGCCATAGAGTATGCGGCAGAAATGGGCTTGGAGCATCATTTCGGCATGACCTGCGATCCGGTTTGCGGCTTGGTGCAAGTGCCTTGCATCGAGCGCAATGCGCATGCGGCAGCGCGTGCGTTGGACTGCAACATCTACGCCACGTTTGCCGAAGGCATACACCGCATCAGTTACGACCAAGCCGTAGCGGTGATGAAGCAAACGGGGCGGGACATACCATCACTATACCGCGAGACTGCCGAAGGCGGCCTCGCGGTGGAATATCATCGGGTGAAATAATAGCCTCTTTACTTTGGTAAATCTTCGGCCGACGCTGGCGTGAGGCGTTGCAGGCGTGCGGTTTTGCTGTTTTTGTTGTAGCGAATGTAAGTCAGCATCTCGCTGTTGATGCTATAAATATACATGGAGTCAGTTATTGTCTTTTCTCCTTCTGTGTAGGTCACGATTAGCCAATTGGTTTGCTCGTCATACCGATATTGTCCGTGCATTAGGTGAAACTCTACTTCATCGTCGGTATATGCGTAGGTGCGTATCTGCTGCGCGTCTATAAATTCATGTACTTCTCCTGCCCACCCGAGTAGATCCAAGTGTTGGGCATTTTCGGGCAATGGCATTTCTTCTACGAGGTAAGGCTCTTCGTTCTCTGCCCATATTTTACCGATGGTGAACTTCTGAAATGTTTTCAGTGAGATAGGGGCAGCATTCTCCCAAGCAAAGTGTTCACGGACGGGGGATACTTCGTCGCTCTCGCAAGCACAAAAAGCAAAACACGCGAGTAAGGCGAATAAGATGCAATAATGGCGCATTTTATAATGAATTTAAGGGTTGCAGGGAAAGTTACAAAAAAAATGGGGAAAAACGGGGTGTAGGGTAATTCTTTTAGAGGATAGAGTTCATAGAAGCCTATCGCCTTTGGTCTTTTTCGTATCTGCCCAGACCGTTGAAACTGTCTGCGCGGATAGGAAAAACTGTCTGCGCAGATAGTTTTAACTCTCTGCCCAGAGGCGAAATCATATCCTCATAAATGGGGATTGTGGGGGCGGGAGAAAGGTTGTAACTTTGCACGCGAAATTAGAAAAATGCTGATAAGTCCCTATTATGAAAATAGCCCATCTGCTCATTCTCTTTCCCTTCGCGCTCTCGCTCCATGCGCAGCAGCGCGACACGACCGCCATCAGTCGGCTGCTCGACGAGGCCGAAGTGGTGGCACACCCCAAGGAAATCGGCGGTACTTTCGTGCAGCCCACTGCCGTGAGTTCGCTCTCGGGCACGCGCCTCGAAAGTAGCGGTGTCGCTCGCCTCACCGACCTTACGGCCGAAGTGCCTGCGCTCTCCATTCCCGACTATGGCAGCACGAGTTCCAGTGCCATCTACATCCGTGGCATAGGCTCGCGCATCAACACGCCTGCTGTCGGCCTCTATGTCGATGGCATCCCCTATGCCAATCGCGCGTCTTTCGTGTGGCGCTTCTACGACATCGCGCGTCTCAATGTACTTCGTGGCCCCCAAGGTACGCTCTACGGGGCAGGCACGATGGGCGGTCTCATCAGTGTGGAGAGCCGTTCGCCCTACCACTATCAAGGCACGTCGCTACATCTGGGCTACGCTACGGGCGACAACCACCGCACGGCCGACGTGACGCACTATCATCGGCCGTCGCAGCAGTTGGCTTTCTCCGTCGGTGGCTACTACGATGGTGGCGATGGTTTCTTTACCAACAGCACGACGGGACGTGCTGCCGACGACGGCACAAGTGCAGGCGGCCGTCTGCGTGGCTTGCTCCGTCTGCCTCATCAGTGGCTGGTAGATGCTTCCGTGGCCTTCGACTTCACCACCGAAGGGGCGTACCCATACCATTATATAGGAACGCGCGCGCGTGAAGAGGAGTTTGCCGACGAACTTGGCCTCGTCACGGCTGGCCATGAGGGGACTTATACACGCCGCATGGTCAATGTGGGCATCACCGCCACGCACCGCGGCAGTCGCTATACGCTCCGCAGTGCTACGGGCTATCAGTATCTCAACGACCGTATGATGATGGACCAGGACTTCCTGCGTACCAATCTCTTCACCCTCGAGCAGAAGCAACACCTGCACGCCCTGACCGAAGAGGTGACGCTGCGCACCGCTAACGCTGGGCGTTGGCAGTGGATCTCGGGGGCTATCTTCTCGCTGCAAGCACTCGACACCACTGCGCCTGTGCGCTTCTACGATGACGGCCTCGCTTGGCTCTCGTCGATGATAGGCGGCAATATGCCCGACCTCTCGGCTATGGGGCTGGGAGCGATGGACATCACCCTGCACAGCGCGTCGCCCGATGCGCCGCAGCAGCCCGGGCTGACGATGGCGGGACAGTTTAGCACACCGACGTATAGCGCAGGGCTTTACCATCAGTCCGACTTCGCCATCACCTCTCGGCTGCATCTCGTGACAGGGCTACGCTTGGCCTATGAGCACGACCGCATGGATTACAACACGGGGACGCAAGTCCGCTACGACTTTGCCATGACTTCGTCGCGCATGCCGCTCCATCTCACCGATCTCACGGCCGCGCCCAGTTACGAGGGTGTGCTCCGTCGCGACTATCTCGCGCTCTTGCCGCGACTCGCGTTGCGCTACGATGTCAGCCACGACTTCAACTTCTACGCTTCGCTCTCGCGGGGTATGCGCTCGGGGGGCTACAATGTGCAGATGTGTTCCGACCTGCTGCAAGGTGCGCTCCGCAGCACGATGGTGTCGGGGGTGAAGCAGGCCACGACCGACTACTTCGCGGATTTGGCTGCCAAGGGTATGCCGCAGGCTGTCATCGATATGATAATGGGCGGACTGGACAAAATGCCTGCCTTCACCGCCCCCGATGCTGCCGAGGCTTTCCCCTACAAGCCCGAATACTCGTGGAACTACGAACTCGGCCTCCACTACCGCCATGCCGCTTTCTCGCTCTCTGCTGCGGCCTACTACATCGCCATCACCGACCAGCAAATCGCACGTTTCGCCCCAAGCGGCATGGGACGTGTGATGGCCAATGCAGGACGCAGTCGCAGTTTCGGAGCAGAACTTACGGCGGCCTACACGGCGCGTTTGACCGCAGCCGACGACCTGGTGGCGCACCTTGCCTACGGCTATACCAATGCCAAGTTCGACGACGACGACAATCACGCCTTCGTGCCCTATATCCCCGCCCACACCCTCGGGCTCGATGCTTGCTATCAGCACCGTTTCGCTCACGGCGCTCTGCGCTCCTTGTCCTTCGGCATCAATGGTAATGTCGTAGGACGAACCTACTGGACGGAAGACAATCTGCTCTCGCTGCCGCTCTATGCGCTGCTCGGGGCACGCCTCGTCTTGGATCTGGGGCGTGTGAACATCACCCTGTGGGGGCGCAACCTTACGGGGACGACCTACGACACCTTCCGCTTCCTCTCGATGCAGCGTGAGTTCGCACAAAGCGGGAAGCCTGCACAAGGCGGCATCGACATCCGCTTAATCTTTTAAGGTAGGTTCTATAAATTAGTTGTATCTTTTGCCTTGGGTCGTATTCTGTGCCTATACTCGGTCGCTTTTGGGCTCCTATCTTGCATCTTCCTTCCTTTCATTCAGTCACGGTGCCCGCACCGCTCCCTTTTGAAAGAAAGAAATCTACTTCGCAGTAGCCGCAAAATCGCCACGAGCTAATTTATAGAACCTACCTTAAGTAGCAGCAGGACGGCTGTCTATCGGAAAGGATAGACAGCCGTCCTGCTTTTCTTGTGCCGCTTGCGCGGAGCGGCTTATAGTTCTTCCAGTGTCACCAAGCCCGAGGTGACGACATAGATGATGATGTCGGCCAACGAGCGTGCACGGAGTTTCTCCATGATGTTTTTGCGATGCGTGATGACGGTGGAGAGGCTGATGCAGAGCCGTTCGCCGATTTCCTTGTTGATATACCCCTTGGCCAGTAGTACCGCCACCTCTGTCTCGCGTCCCGTAAGGAGCGTGGGCTGCTTCGGCGTGCTTGCCATCTGGCCATAGGCGTGGCCTCTATGACGTAGGGCGAGGATGTCGTGCGCCAAGTGCTTCTCGTCTTGACACACATTGAGCGTGAGCAGACCTGCGAGGTGAGGGTAGCCCTCGCCATGTACCATGACGATGGTGCGGTGGGGCTGTGCGAGGAAATAGGCAGCGTGCTCAAAGTAGATGGCCGACGACACGAAGTAGTGCATGAAGCGGTCGGGACGGCTCACGACGAGGTGCTCCAGCGTGTCGAAGATGCTGATGTCGGCCGTGGGGATAACGCCTTGCAGCAGAGAGCTGAGGCCGATGCACGAGAGACGGTTGGCATCGACGATGGCGAGTTGAGGGCGTGGCATGGCGCGCTCGCTGGCCGTGGGGTGGGAGAGAGGATGGCTATTCATGGCGACGGGGATTGCGTGGAAACCAACCTTTGCGCACCCTTTCGCGCTGCTCAAAGAGCTCCAAGATGCTCCACAGACACGAGCAGCCCAGCACGCCAAGCAGTGAGGACAGGAGGACTTGCGCCACGAAGAGCGACGCCACTATGCACGCTACGCCGACGATGGCGAAGCACCACCAACAGCGTACGCCGAAGTAGTATTCAGACTTTATGACGATGGGGTGAAACAGCCCGATGAGCAGAAATGTGCCCACGGCGATGATGAGGCCTTGATAGTACACTTATGTGATGGATTAGAGGGGTTAGAAGGGATAGCCGATGGCAAAGTGGAAGGCAAGGCCATCCTTGAAGCGTTCGAGATTGTAGAAACCCGTGCGACTCGTTTTGTAGGGGGCGTGCAAGCCTATGCCGACATCAAAGCGCAAGACCAGGAACTCCAAGTCGTAGCGCAGGCCAGCACCCGTGCCGACGGCCAGATGTCGGAGATTGGCGGCACTAAACTTGGCGTCGGGACGCAGCGGGTCGTCGCGCATCAGCCATACGTTGCCCACATCGACGAAGACAGCACCGTGGAGTGAGCCGAATAGGCGGGCACGCACTTCGGCATTGGCTTCGAGTTTGATGTCGCCTGTCTGGTCGATGTAGGCGTATTTGCTCTCTGGTGAGCGGAAACGCCCCGGCCCGATGGTGCGCACGGTGAAGGCGCGTACAGAGTTGGCGCCACCGACGTAGAACTGCTCGGCGTATGGTGCGTGCAGCGAGTTGCCATACGACGCCACAATGCCGCCGAAAAAGCGGGTGGCCAGTTGGACGCTGGGCGTGATGTGCAGTGTATGATGCACTTCGGCGGTGAATTTGAGGAACTGGGCAAAGGGACTGCCGAGGAAACTCTTGTCGTGTGTGTTAAACGCTTTGCCCGCAGCCTTGTAAATGCCCGAGACGATGTTGCCTGCTTCCTTGACCGAAAGCTGAAGCCACAGCGCACGCCGTGTGGTCTCGGCCGCCGTGTAGGTGAAGGTGTAGCCCATGGAGGGGACAAACTGGTCGCGCATCGAGACGTAGAGGGCGGGGTTGGCCGTCGTAATCTCGTCGAAGGCTGGCGTGGTATGCAGCGTTTGGTTGAATTCGAGGTTGAGCAGCGTGAGTTCGTGCAGTGCGTTGGGGTGTTTGTGCCACTTGTAGGTCGCGCTGAGGCCCATCGTCACCATGTTGAAAAAGCCACTGCGGTTTTTCCAGTCGGCATCGAAGGCAAAGACCGTGGAAGCGGGGAAACGCGTATGACGACGGCTGATGCCCGGGAATACGAAGCGCGGGAACTCAAAAGCCAGTTGCGCACCCAGTTCGTAACTGTTGAGCAGCGAGTTGCCACCTTCGCTGCCACTGCCCATTTGCCATTCGTAACTGCCGAGTATCTTAAACGACACACGCTCGCCACCACGAAAGGCGTTGCGTTTGGCCAATTCGTAGCTTACGCCCGGGCCTATCTGCTGGTTGCTCTTCATTGTAGCGTTCATCTCAAAGGCCGAGTCGTAGAGCTTATCCATCGTGGCCGACACATAGAGGTCGAGGGTGTCGCAACTCTCGGTCGTGTCGCGTGGCACATAGCTTACGTCCATCGACGAGAACACGCCTATCGCCGCCAGTTTCTCCAGCGTGAGTTTCTGGTCGGAGAGACGATAGAGATTGCCTTTGCGGTGAGATATAGCGCGTCGCCACATACCCTGCCTGAGCGGCATCTTGTCGCCCGCATAGGTGAAGGTGTAGCCGCGACGTGAGTGCGTCTTGTCCAGCGGGGCATTCTGTTGGTTGCGGATGGTGATATAGGTGTCGCCCATATACCATGGGTGGCGTGTTTGGGCGGGACGGTCGGCCACGGGTCGCACGTGG
>JAGHRU010000197.1 GCA_018066225.1 Candidatus Equimonas enterica | reverse complement strand
CCAAACCGAGAAAAAACAAAAAATCCCACGTCACTCTATGCCTTTGGGACAGCTCTCCCACATACGCTCAATGTTATACCCGCTCCTGGCAACACATCTAACGGGAGGTCGCCCCTGACGCTTTGTTGTGGATAGGGGAGTGGGGCTATTCTATCTCGCTGAGTTCGAGCCAGCGCATCGACTTCTCGTCAAGTTCTGCCTCCAAGAGCGGCAACCGCTTGCTCTTTTCGGTGAGTTCGTCCACGGAGAGTGTGCCGCTGCACAGTGCTGTTTCGAGGGCTGCTTTCTCGGCTTCCAGGGTGGCGATGTCGGCCTCCAGGGCTTCGTACTCCTTGCGCTCCTTGAAGGTCATGCGGCGACGGCGTGACGAGCCCTCGTCGATAGGTTTGGCGTTGGTGCGTGTCGCGCGGCTCTCCTTGTCCTGCGTCTCCGTGGTGTCTTGCAGCTCGAGCCATTCGCGGTATTGGCTGTAATTGCCCGGGAAGTCGTCTATCTGTCCTTCGCCCTTGAAGACCAGCAGATGATCGACCACGCGGTCCATGAAGTAGCGGTCGTGGCTCACGACGATGACGCAGCCGCGGAAATCGGCGAGATACTCCTCGAGGATTTGCAGCGTGGCAATGTCGAGGTCATTGGTGGGCTCGTCGAGAATGAGGAAATTGGGGTTTTGCATGAGCACGGTGCAGAGTTGCAGACGGCGACGCTCACCCCCGCTGAGTTTGTAGATGTAGTCTTGCTGACGAGATGGCGGAAAGAGGAAATGGGTAAGAAACTGCATCGCTGTCAAGCGTCTGCCGCCGCCGAGGTCGATGGTCTCGGCGATGCGGCGCACGGCATCGATGACCTTCATCTGTGTGTCGAAAGCCATTTCGCTCTGCGAGAAGTAGCCAAACTTCACCGTTTCGCCGATGACGAAGCGGCCGCTGTCGGGCGCGATTTCGCCCAAGAGCATCTTGATGAAGGTCGATTTGCCTGTGCCGTTATCGCCCACGATACCCATTTTCTCGTAACGGGCGAAGTTGTAGTAGAAGTCGCGTAGGATGACGGGGCCGTTGTCCCATGCTTTGCTGACGTATTCGGCTTCAAAGATTTTCGACCCGATGTAGCCGCTTTTGATTTCCAGCCGTGCAGTGCGCTCTTCGGTGCGTCGGCGTGCTTGCTGCTCCAGCTCATAGAAGGCCTCCTTACGGGAGCGGCTCTTGTGGCCACGCGCTTGTGGCATGCGGCGCATCCATTCCAATTCTTTGCGGTAGAGGTTGCGGGCGCGGGCGATGCCAGCGTTGGTGGCAGCGATGCGTTCTTCGCGTTTGGCGAGGTAGTAGGCATAGTTGCCCTTGTAGGCGTAGAGCGTGCAGTCGTCCAACTCGATGATGTGCGAGCAGACGCGGTCGAGGAAGTAGCGGTCGTGGGTGACGAGCAGCAGGGCTTTGGTGTAGCGGCGCAGGTATTGCTCGAGCCATTCTATCATCCCGAGGTCGAGGTGGTTGGTCGGTTCGTCCAGAATGAGCAGGTCTGGGGCAGCGATGAGCACCGAAGCCAGTGCCACGCGTTTCTGCTGGCCGCCAGAGAGGATACCGACAGGGTCAGAGAAGCGCGTGATGTGGAGTTGGGAGAGTATCTGCTTGGCGCGCAGTTCCACCGCTGCGGCCTCCTCATAGTCGGCCGAAGCCATCGCCATGGGCGAGAGCAGCAGTTGCCCCTCTTCGCTATACAGCACAGCGGCCGTCTCGCTTTTGAGGCGCGAAGTCACGGCTTGCAGCACCGTGGCCGCGGGATCGAAGGTCGGGGTCTGCTCCAGCATGCCTACGGTGAGCCCACGCTGGAAGACGATGTCGCCGCTGTCGGCTTCGTCGCGTCCGGCGATGATGTTGAGCAGCGTCGATTTGCCCGTGCCGTTGCGCGCGATAAGGCCGATGTGCTGGCCTTCGCCGATGCTCATCGAGACGCTGTCGAGCAAGAGGCGGTCGCCGATGCTCTTGGTGAGTTGCTGAATGTCAAGATAGGGATTCACGACGCGAAGTTAGCAATTTCTCGCCAATCCGCCAAATCCGCATCGCAGATTGGTCGGTTTTTCTGTGGGGTGGGGACACAAAATGCGGTGGGGCGCGGGAGGAAATAGGCGCGCTGCGGTGGCGGAAATGGCGATTTCACCGCCAGAAAAGTCCTGAAAGGGCAAGCCGTCGTCACGCTCTGCCCTTGTCGTGATGACGCGCTGCGCTCGTCGTGCGTCGTTTCTGCCCTCGTCGTGGCGACGCTCTGCCCTTATCGTGCGTGGGAAAAGGCGGGAAGTGTTGTCTGCTCTGTGATGTAAGTGATTTGTTTACAGGCGTTTGTGCGGTTTTGTGCGCGCTGCGCAAATTGCGTCTATGTCGGGCTGCGTCGCGTAAGTTGCCCGTTTTTCTCCCCGCTATAAGCACACGATGCTGGCCAAAAAGGCGGATGGGGATTAAAAAAGTGGGCGAAAATGTTTTGCATCTCGGCAGAATGTTGTAATTTTGCAGCGTCTAACACGAAAGAGCGTGCCCCGAGCCGCTATGTTGGGCGATATTCCTCCCCATCAAGATTTCCCAAAGTCTGTCACCTCTGCCAAGACGTGATAACACCTATGTGCCATCGCTATAAGCGTGCACATACCTATTAAATGATATGATACCTATTATTCCACAATTTTCAGAGGACGATGAGCGTGCTGACAGTCCTATCGAGGACCAGCAGCCTACGGACGAGACAACATCAGCCCCCAAGCACCGTATGCGTGTGCAGAAGGTGCAGGTGAGTCGCGTCTTCACGGCCAACACCGATGGTAAGGCCAAGAGCCACGACGCCGAAGAGCGTCGCACGAGCCGTCCACAGCCTACCCAGACCTACATTCGCCCACAGTCTGCCTTCATGCAGCCCTATACGCCATTACCTTCCACCAATCCGTTGTTTCCTATGGATATGATAACCGAAAATACAGCCGCAGAGGCAGAAGCAACCGCTGCCGAGGTGCCTGCCGATAGCCCCGTAAGTGAAATACCTTTGGAGTTGCCCAAGCGCAAGCGTGGCCGCCCCTCCAAGGCCGACATCGCTGCCCGCAAGGCAATCGAAGAAGCCATCATGCAGCAGCAAGCCGCAGCAGAAGGTGGCGAAGCGGACGCGCCAAAGGTAGAGCCTGCCGAGGCTGCTGCCACTCCCGCTGCGGCAGCCGCTACGCCAGAGCGTGCCGCGGAGCGTGAGCCCGTAGCACGCGGCGTGGAGATACAGGTGACACGCCCCGAAGACCTCGACTTCATCATCATCGAGGACATCCCTGTCGTGCCTACCGGCGACTTCTTCTACGAGAATACGGAGCCTGAACGCCCTGTCAAGTTCCGCCGCTTCAAGGATGATATGTTCGTGCAGCAGCGTATGCAGGGCACGGCCGACAAAGCCGCTGACGGTGCGCCCGCCGTCAAGCCGCGCCCCGTCGTCATCCCGCGTCCCACTATGGGCGAGATAACTCTCGACGGCACGGGCGTGCTCGAGGTCGCTACCGAAGGCTTCGGCTATCTGCGTTCGGCCGACTACAACTACATGGCTTCGCCCGACGACATCTATGTCAGCGGACAGGTCATCCGACAGTATAGTCTGCGCTCGGGCGATGTGGTGGCTGGCCGCGTGCGTGTGCCCCGCGAAGGCGAGAAATACTACATCCTTGTCAGCGTCGCCACCGTCAATGGTGTCGATGCCGCTGTGGTGCGCAACCGCATGGCCTTCGAGCACCTTACCCCCATCTTCCCCGAGGAGCGTTCCCACCTCTCCGATAAGCCCGGCGCACCCGTGTCGTGCCGCCTCGTCGATCTCTTTGCGCCTATCGGCAAGGGGCAGCGCGCGCTCATCGTCGCGCCTCCCAAGGCTGGTAAGACCATACTCATGAAGTCCATAGCCAACGCCATCGCCGCTCACCACCCCGACACCTATCTCATGATGCTGCTCATCGACGAGCGTCCGGAGGAGGTGACCGACATGATGCGCACGGTCAATGCTGAGGTCATCGCCTCAACCTTTGACGAGCCCGCGTCGCGCCATGTCAAGATAGCCGGTATGGTGCTCGACAAGGCCAAGCGAATGGTGGAGTGCGGACAGGATGTCGTCATCTTCCTCGACAGCATCACGCGACTGGCACGCGCCTACAACACCGTAGCACCGACCTCTGGCAAGATACTCACGGGCGGTGTGGAAGCCAACGCCTTGCAGAAGCCCAAACGCTTCTTCGGCGCAGCGCGCAACATCGAAGGCGGTGGTTCGCTCACCATCATCGCCACCGCGCTCATCGAGACGGGTAGCAAGATGGACGAGGTCATCTTCGAAGAGTTTAAGGGAACGGGCAACATGGAGTTGCAACTCGACCGCGCACTCTCCAACAAGCGCATCTACCCCGCCATCAACCTCAGCGCGTCCTCTACGCGCCGCGACGAACTCCTGCTCGACGCTGCGACGCACAGTGCTATCAACGGCCTGCGTCAGCGCATAGCAGAGTACAACCCCGTGGAGGCGATGACGGAGTTCCGCCGCCTCGTCGATAGCACGCCCAATAACGAAGCACTGATTGCTACGATAAGCAAAATGAAATAGGCCATCACGGCTCACGGCAACGAAACAAAGGTACGCGCTATGCTCTTTCCGAGTAGCAAGCGCGTGCCTTTTCTGTTTTCTTTCGGCAAAACAGTGCCGCTATCTCGCGGGAATTTGCTAACTTTGCAGCATCATCATCACTCCTCATATCATACATGAAGCGAATACTCCTCACCCTGATAGCCCTGTGTAGCCTCGCTCTCTCGGGCACAGCCCAAGACATCTATGGCGACACACGCTATCGGCAGGACGGCGACAACGACCCGCGATTTGGCGCGCAGCAGCGCCGCAAAGACACGGGCTATGCCGCCGACAGCATAGACACCAGCACCATCCCCATAGGGCTGAAAGTGTGGCACATCGACCCGCGCTTCGGTGGCGTCATAGCCGCTATGCCCGACACCTTGCCACACCTCTTCCAGAACGACTGCTTCACCGAGGGACGCACAGGACAGTACAACACCACAGGCAACCTCGGCGCGCCCCGACACAGCCGCGTGTGGCACGGCGAGGCTGCGTATGACATGCTTCACCAGCCTTTCGTCTTCGCTTTGCCTTACGACTTCTTCCTCCGCTCGGCGCAGCAGTTGCTCTTCACCAACACCAAGTCGCCCATCACCAATATCACCTACCACGAATGTGGCAACAAGACCAACGGCGAAGACCGCATCACGGCTCTTTTTGCCACCAATGTCAATCGGCGACTCGGCTTCGGCTTCAACATCGACTACCTTTACGGCCGTGGCTACTATCAGCAGCAGAGCACCTCACAGTTTGCGGGACGACTCTATGGCAGTTACAACGGCGAGCACTACCAACTCCACGCCTACTACGACCGCAACCACCTCAAGACGACAGAGAACGGCGGCTTGCGCGCCGATAGTTACATCACCGACCCACAGCAGTATGAGACGCAGTATGCTACGCTCGATATGCCCGTGCGTCTGAGCAAGGCGTGGAACAAGTACGACTTCAACACCCTCTTCCTCACGCATCGCTACAACATCGGCTACCATGCCTTGCGCGATGCCGATGGGCAGACCCGCCGACGCTTGGACGATAGCGCGGTGGCGGCAGGGCAAGACCCCATGCTGCGCGACACGACGCTCACGCGTGTCTTCGTACCTGTGGCCAGCTTCATCCACACGTTTCGCTGGGGGCAAGACCGACGCAGGCTGCTTCTGGGTAGCGACAGCAGCGACTACTTCGCCGAGGAGTTCATCGCTGCCGCCGATGACAGAAGCACCGACGATACCCGCCACACCGCCATCGAGAACACCCTCGCCCTCGAGATGCAGGAAGGCTTTAAGCCGTGGGTGAAGACGGGGATGCGCCTCTTCGCCAAGCACGAATACCAACGCTTCACACTGCCCGATGAGACCTTTGCCCCTGTGGCCTACAACGAGAACTACATCACCCTCGGCGCGCAACTGATGAAGCAGCAAGGGCGTTACTTCCACTACGATGTCCTTGGCGAGATGCGCACCTCGGGCAAGCAGTGGGGCGAGTTTGGCATAGAAGGTAAGGTGGACGGCTGTATCCCTGTGGGCAAGGATACCATCACTATCACAGCCTCTGGCCTGGTGCGCAACCAGCAGCCGTCGTTCTACTATCGCCACCTCCACGGACGCTATGTGTGGTGGGACAATGACGACCTACGCAAGACCTTCCACACGCGCATCGCTGGCGACTTGCGCTGGCGCGATACGCGCCTCACTGTGGCGCTCGAAAGCCTCAAAGACTATACTTACTTCGCAGAGACCATCAGCGATGTGCCCCAAGCCTCGGCCCTGCCACGCTATGGGGCTACGGTGCGGCAGGCAAGCGGCAGTGTGCAGGTGCTCACCGCTACGCTGCGACAAGACTTTGTCGTCGGTCCGCTACACTGGGAGAACGAACTCACCTACCAGCACGCTTCCGATGAGAGCGTGCTGCCCCTGCCTACATTCACGGGTTGGACCAACCTCTACTTCCTTTTCCGCATTGCTCGTGTGCTACGCACCGAACTCGGCGCTGACCTCCACTACTTCACCAAGTACAAGGCCTTGGCTTATAGCCCCCTTATTGGTCAATACGCCGTGCAGGACGCCGAACACGCCGTTGAGGTCGGCAACTATCCTTGGATAAATGTCTATCTCAACTTCCACCTCAAGAACACCCGCTTCTATGTGATGGCTTCGCACATCAACGGCAATAGCAGCAAGGGCGGACACTACTTCCTCGTGCCGCACTATCCCACCAACCGTATGATTATCCGCTTCGGCGTTAGTTGGAACTTCTTCAATTAGCACTATGCAAGACTTCATCCACCTTCACGTACATACCGAATACTCCATCCTCGACGGCCAGTCCTCCATCTCGGGGCTCGTGGATAAGGCCATCAAAGATGGTATGCAGGGCATGGCCATCACCGACCACGGCAATATGTTTGCCATCAAGGAGTATTTCAACTATCTCAAAAGCATCAGAGGCAAGGCCAAGGAGACGCTCGCCAAGGACGGCATCAGCGAAGAAGAGCGTGCCAAGGCTGAGCGCACGCTCGCCTTTAAGCCTATCTTCGGCTGCGAAATGTATTGCGCCCGACGCGGTATGGACAAGCGCG
Organism: Candidatus Equimonas enterica; assembly: GCA_018066225.1. Lineage (GTDB taxonomy): Bacteria > Bacteroidota > Bacteroidia > Bacteroidales > Bacteroidaceae > Alloprevotella > Alloprevotella enterica. The sequence goes on along the minus strand of JAGHRU010000197.1, from coordinate 983 downwards.
AGGGTAAGCCCGATCAGGGTGGCTGGCACCTCATCGTGCTGGCCAAGAATGAGAGGGGCTATCACAATCTTATTAAACTCGTGTCGCGGGCGTGGACCGATGGTTTCTACATGCGTCCGCGTACCGACCACAAAGACTTGGAGCGTTATCACGAAGGGCTCATCATCTGCTCGGCCTGCATAGCGGGCGAAGTGCCGTCCAAGGTGCTCGCAGGCGATATGCAAGGTGCGGAGGAGAGCATCGCATGGTTTAAGAGTATATGGGGCGAAGACTACTATCTCGAGTTGCAGCGTCACCAAGTCAAAGACCCTGCGCAGCGTGCCAACAGAGAGACTTACCCCTTGCAGCAAGAAGCCAACAAGGGACTCATTGCACTGGCGGCCAAGCATGGGGTGCAACTCGTGTGCACCAACGATGTGCACTTTGTGGACGAAGAGAATGCCGAAGCGCACGACCGCCTCATTTGTCTCTCCACAGGCCGATATTATGATGACGAAGACCGTATGCTTTACAGCAAGCAGGAGTGGTTTAAGACCCAAGCCGAGATGAACGAAGTCTTCGCCGATGTACCCGAAGCCTTGCAGCACACGATAGACATCTGCCACAAGGTGGAGGAATATACCATCGACCATGGTCCTATCATGCCCAACTTCGACATCCCGGCTTCCTTTGGTACGGAAGAGGAGTACCGCCAACGCTTGACGGCGCAAGACCTCTTCGATGAATTCACCCGCGATGAGAACGGCAATGTCGTGCTCTCGCGTGAGGAAGCGGAAAAGAAAATCAGCAAACTCGGGGGCTATGACAAACTCTACCGCATCAAGTTTGAGGCAGACTATCTCGCCCTGCTCACCTACGAGGGAGCCAAGCGACGCTACGGTGACCCCTTGTCAGAAGAAGTGAAGGAACGCCTCAACTTCGAACTGCATATCATGAAGACGATGGGCTTCCCGGGCTGCTTCCTCATCGTGCAAGACTACATC
>JAGHRU010000172.1 GCA_018066225.1 Candidatus Equimonas enterica | reverse complement strand
GGACAGATGACGCGGATAGGCGGCTGCTGATGTTCCATCACGCGACTCTGCCCCGAAGAGGTGTGGGTACGCAGCAAGATGTCGGGGTGTTGCTCCACGAAGAACGTGTCCTGCATATCGCGAGCAGGGTGGTCGGCTGCAAAATTCATTGCGGAGAACACATGCCAGTCATCCTCCACTTCGGGGCCATCGGCAAGGGCAAAGCCAAGACGTGAAAAGATGTCGATGATTTCGCTACGCACGATAGTAAGTGGGTGTCGGGTGCCGAGTTCCAGAGGATATGGCGTGCGTGTGAGATCCATATCGTTGTTGTCATCTTCGTGCTGCGACATTTCGTTTTTAAGCGTCGTGAACTTTTCTTGGAGTTGCGATTTGAGTTGGTTGATGCACATACCGACTTCGCGTTTCTGTTCTGCCTGAACATTGCGGAAGTCTGCCATCAACTGATTGAGAACGCCTTTCTTGGAGAGGAATTTGAGGCGCAGGGCTTCCAATTCTTCTGCGTTGCGCGCAGTAAGTCCTTCTACCTCAGAGAGTAGTGATTTTATCTTATCTAACATGTCGCTATGATATATTTTCAGTTATATGAATTCGGGAGTTGTGATTAAGGTGGAGGGGCGAAGCTCCGACTTTTCTGGTGCGCGTCGCGTAGCGTAATCGAGTGCTTCCTCGCACGCATATTAAGCGTACGTCAGCGGCGGAGGGGCGAAGCTCCGACTTTTCTGGTGCGCGATGCGTAGCGTAATCGAGTGCTTCTTCGCACGCATATTAAGCGTACGTCAGCGGCGGAGGGGCGAAGCTCCGACCTTTCTGGTGCGCGTCGCATAGCGTAATCGAGTGCTTCTTCGCACGCATATTAAGCGTACGTCAGCGGCGGAGGGGCGAAGCTCCGACCCGCTGGTGCGCGATGCGAAGCGTAATCGAGTGCTTCCTAGCGGTCGTATTTAAGCGTACGTCAGCGGCGGAGGGGCGAAGCTCCGACCCGCTGGTGCGCGATGCGAAGCATAAATACGACCGCAAAGTTACAAAAAATTCCCCCCTTGGCGAAGTTTTACGCCGAAAATATAGCAATTTCTGGCCAAGTAAGGCATAAGCCCTCATCATATCTTCTTCCGTTAGCCCCAATATACGATTAGCAGATATTACGGGCAAAGAGAAAACTACTGGCATTTTTACTGCATAAAAACACGTTGTAGCCGCTATTGTGTCACCGACAGGCGAAATGCGTCACACACCGCCCTTGGGCAGACAAGGCATCGCAAACACACCGATTTGACAAGTAAAGATATCAACACAACGTAATATCACCTGCTTTAAGCCCTTATACCATAGATAAAAGCACCTATTTTCTTTCACTATTTAGGCAGATAGCAGCAACGACTTGGGCAGAGAGGAAACACCGTCTGCCCAGAGCCTATCAACGAAGTGCCCTAACAAGAACAAGAGACAGCCGACACAATGCTCATAAACTGCTATTTTGCGTAAAAACTTCTCCCATGATAAGGTTGTAAAAATGTCGGTTTTGTAGAAGCTCATATCAGCAAGGCTGAAAAAGAAACGGAAAGACAAATTGAACGATGACGACATTTGACAAAAGAAAAATAGAGAAAGGGAGAAGCGTGGGTGGTAATTTTTTTGTAACTTTGCACGCATATTACGCTATGCGACGCGCACCAGCGGGTCGGACGTTCCGCCCTCCGCCGCTGACGTACGCTTAATATGCGTGCGAAGAAGCACTCGATTACGCTTCGCAACGCGCACCAGAAAGGTCGGAGCACTACGCACACTATAAACAATAGCACACGACACACCATGCTTTGGGATATCATCTGTATCATACTTGGCGCAGGCCTGGTCGTTAAAGGAGCAGACTGGCTCACTGACGGAGCCTCGGCCGTAGCACAACGATTTGGCATACCCGAAATCATCATCGGCCTCACCATCGTCGCTATGGGCACATCAATGCCCGAGTTTTGCGTCTCCTTCGTCGCAGCCCTCAAAGGGACACCCGATATGGCCATCGGCAACATCATCGGTAGCAACGTGTTCAACGCGCTGATGATAGTCGGCGTGGGCGCCGTATTCACCCCCATAACACTCACCCGCGACACCGTGATGCGCGATATGCTGACCGCCATCGTGGCTGCCTTCCTATTGGCAGGTATGATCTATTTCGACGGCAAACTCTCACGCATAGATAGCATCGTCCTCTTTGCAGGCTTCCTCGGCTTCATGCTCTACACCATACGCAGAGCAAAACAAGGGAAAGACGCGACGACGACCACCACACCACGCATGACCATCCCTCGCGCACTGCTCTGGATAGCACTGGGATTGGCAGGTCTCGTCTTTGGTAGCGACATCTTCGTCGATGGCGCAAGCAGCGTGGCTGAACGCTTGGGCGTACCCAGCGCAGTGGTAGGACTGACGATAGCCGCCGTAGGTACATCGCTTCCCGAACTCGCGACAAGCACAGTGGCTGCCGTCAAAGGACAAAGCGCAATGGCTATCGGTAATGTCATCGGCAGCAACGTGTTTAACGTACTCTTCATCCTCGGCATCTGCGGCAGCATCACGCCGATGACCATCGCAGGCATCGGCCCCGTGGATTACGCCATGCTCATCGGCAGCATCCTACTGCTGTGGCTCTTCGCTTTCACCCGACTTACTGTACAACGCTGGGAAGGAGGCGTGCTCATCGCCCTGTATGTGGGCTATGTCACCTACCTCGTCTTTCAAGTCATATAGGCAATAACAAGTCATTAAATATCAAACACTTCATACTTGTATGTATAGAACTCACAACTGCGGTGAACTCCGCATAAAACATGTCGGCGAGACCGTCACGCTCGCTGGCTGGGTGCAGCGCACCCGCAAGATGGGAGGTATGACATTCGTTGACCTCCGCGACCGCTACGGCATCACACAACTTGCTTTCAACGAGGCAGTCAATGCAGACCTCTGTGCCGCTGCCAACAAACTTGGCCGCGAATATGTCATTCAGGTCAAGGGTAAAGTGGCTGAACGCTACGCCAAGAATGACAAAATGCCTACGGGCGACATCGAAATCATCACCGAGACTCTCACGGTGCTCAACGCCGCAGATACGCCTCCCTTCACCATAGAGGAGAACACCGATGGTGGCGACGACCTGCGCATGAAGTACCGCTACCTCGACTTGCGACGCAGCAATGTGCGCGCCAACCTCGAACTCCGCCACAAGTTCTGCCTCGCTGTTCGTCATTTCCTCGACGCCGAAGGCTTTCTCGAAATCGAAACCCCTGTACTCGTCGGTTCTACGCCCGAAGGAGCACGCGACTTCATCGTGCCTTCACGCATGAACCCCGGCCAGTTCTACGCCTTGCCACAGTCGCCGCAGACACTCAAACAACTCCTCATGGTGGCAGGCATGGACCGCTACTTCCAGATTGTAAAGTGCTTCCGCGACGAAGACCTGCGCGCTGACCGCCAACCCGAGTTTACACAAATCGACTGCGAAATGTACTTCGAACAGCAGGACGACATCATCAAAGTCTTTGAGGCCATGACCAAGCACCTCTTCAAGGAGATACGCGGCATAGACCTCGGCGAGCAGCCTTTCCTGCGTATGTCGTGGCACGAAGCCATGCGCCGCTTCGGCAGCGATAAGCCCGATATGCGTTTCGGCATGGAGTTTGTGGAACTCATGGACACCCTGCAAGGCAAATCAGACTTCGCCGTCTTCAACGAAGCCGCCTACATCGGCGGTATCTGCGCCAAGGGCTGTGCCTCCTACACCCGTAAGCAAATAGACGAACTCACGGCCTTTGTCAAGTCGCAACAAGTGGGCGCAAAAGGCCTTGTCTATGCCCGCGTGATGGAAGATGGCAGCGTGAAGTCGAGTGTCGATAAGTTCTATACGCAAGACATTCTCCAGGATCTCAAAGCCAAGATGGAGGCAGCCCCCGGCGACCTCATCCTCATCATCAGCGGCCCCGACGCTATGAAGGCACGCAAGCAACTCTGCGAACTGCGCCTCGAAATGGGCACACGTCTTGGCCTGCGCGACAAGAATAAGTTTGCCCTGCTCTGGGTGGTAGATTTCCCCATGTTTGAGTGGAGCGAAGAGGAAGGCCGCCTCATGGCGATGCACCACCCGTTCACCTCTCCCAAGCCTTGCGACATCGCCAAACTCGACACCGATCCCGCCTCTGTGCTGGCCGATGCCTACGACATGGTGTGCAACGGCGTAGAGGTCGGTGGCGGCAGCATACGTATCCACGATGCCGTACTGCAAGCCAAGATATTCAAGGTGTTGGGCTTCACGCCTGAGAAGGCACAGGAGCAGTTTGGCTTCCTTATGAATGCCTTCAGGTATGGTGCACCTCCCCACGGCGGCTTGGCCTACGGTCTCGACCGCTTCGTCAGCCTCTTTGCGGGGCTCGACAGCATCCGCGACTGCATAGCCTTCCCCAAGAACAACAGCGGACGCGACGTAATGCTCGATGCGCCAAGCGCAGTGGATCAAGCACAACTTAACGAACTCCGCCTGCTCATCAAGCCCGCAGAATAAGCACGACAAATCACCCATTAGGCTGGTGACGGATTACCGCATCGTAGTCCGTCACCAGCCCATTTCCCCCCCCCACGTCGCCCCCGCCCCAATGACGCGCCTCCGCTCGCTCTCTGCACTCGTTGGGGGTGCGCTCCTCGGCGATCTCATCGGCAAGATGCAAGGCCAGCGACAAGCCACTGCGCTACAAACCGAACTCGGAAGGCTCAAAGCCGAAGCAGAACTCACGACAAACCTCTGCCAAACGATAAAGACAGAGGCAGCCACACGTGAGCAACGCCTGCAAGCAGACTATGCCGCGCAACTATCCGCACTTCGTACGCAACATCAAGAGCAACTCAACAGCCAGATGACGCTGCTGAAAGAGCAAATGACCAATGCTTGCGAACGGATGCTGCACGAACGTTCTGCACAGTTGGGCGCAGACAACAAGCAGCAGATGGACGTCATTCTCACCCCGCTACGCCAAGGCATAGGAGAACTGCGGGCAGCGGTGGAAAAGAGCGACAGGACGCACACCACGACGATGGAACGCCTCGATGCTACCATCAGGACCTCGATGCAGACCACCAGCGAAGTGGGACAGATGGCCTACCGACTGGCAGAAGCCTTGACGGCAGACAACAAGCAGCAAGGCGACTTCGGCGAACTCAAACTCCAAACCCTGCTCGAAGACCTTGGCCTCGAAGAAGGCATACAGTTTGAACAGCAGGTCACCCTCACCGACAAGGCAGGACACACGCTGCACAGCGAAGACAGCGGTAGCGGTATGCGGCTGGATGCCATACTGCATTTCCCCGACCATCGCGACCTTATCATCGACAGCAAAGTGTCGCTCAAAGCCTATATGGACTACCTCGAAGCCTCAGATGAAGAGGCGCGAAGCATGGCCCTCCGACGCCACATCG
>JAGHRU010000036.1 GCA_018066225.1 Candidatus Equimonas enterica | reverse complement strand
CTCCGCGGCATCGCCTCTACGCACTGCTCGGCCAACACCGACATGGAAGGCAAGAACACCGCCATCTTCTTTGGCCTCTCTGGCACGAGTAAGACGACCCTCTCTACCGCCCCCAAGCGTCTGCTCATCGGCGACGACGAACACGGCTGGGACGACAACGGCGTCTTCAACTTCGAAGGCGGCTGCTACGCCAAGGTCATCAACCTCGACAAGGAGAGCGAGCCCGACATCCACAACGCCATCAAGCGCAACGCCCTCTTGGAGAACGTCACCGTCGATAAGGACGGCAAAATCGACTTCGCAGACAAGAGCGAGACGGAGAACACCCGAGTGTCCTACCCCATCACCCACATCGAGAAGATTGTACGTCCCATCAGCAGCGCACCCGCAGCCAAGAACGTCATCTTCCTCAGCGCCGATGCCTTCGGTGTGCTGCCTCCCGTGAGCATCCTTACTCCCGAGCAGACGCAGTACTACTTCCTCAGCGGCTTCACCGCTAAACTCGCAGGCACCGAGCGCGGCATCACCGAGCCTACGCCTACCTTCTCGGCTTGCTTCAGTCAGGCGTTCCTCGAACTCCACCCCACCAAGTATGCTGCTGAACTCGTGAAGCGCATGGAGCAGAGTGGCGCAAAGGCTTACCTCGTCAATACCGGCTGGAACGGCACGGGCAAGCGCATCAGCATCCGCGACACCCGCGGCATCATCGACGCTATCCTCGGTGGCGCAATCCTCAATGCCCCCACGAAGCAAATCCCCATCTTTGACTTCTGCGTTCCTACCGAGCTCGAAGGCGTAGATACCCACATCCTCGACCCCCGCGACACCTACGACTGCGCTTGCAAGTGGGAGGAGAAGGCCAAGGATCTCGCGGCACGCTTCATCAAGAACTTCGGCAAGTACACCACCAACGAGGCCGGTAAGGCACTCGTGGCTGCTGGTCCAAAACTCTAACATCCCCCTATTTATCCACCGTGGGGCGCATCAAGGCTGTCTTGATGCGCCCCATTTGCGTTTTTTTTCGTACCTTCGCGCTATGAAACGCTTTATTTCCACCCTCTTGCTCGCCGTGGCCTGCCTTCTGCTACACGCCGCCACGGCCGACAGCCTCCTTGCCGACGGCGTGAGCCGCGCCCTGGCCGATATGCGCAAAGCCGCCTATCACGATGTACGCTACGACCTTCGCTTTGTCCTCACTGCCGACCCGCAGGCCGACATTGCCGCCGAAGAGACGGTGCGGCTACGCCTCGACGCGCCCACCGACATCGTCCTCGACTGGCGCGAACGCCCCACGCTCATCGAGAGCATCAGCATAGGCGGACGCCCTGCTGCGTGGCACTACACGCATGAACACATCGTGATAGACAAAGCCGGCGTGCAGACGGGCGAAAACGCCGTGACGCTGCGTTTCACAGCGGGCAATCAGTCGCTCAACCGCCGCGAGGGCTACCTCTACACGCTCTTCGTCCCCGACCGTGCCCGCACGGTATTCCCCTGCTTCGACCAGCCCAACCTCAAAGCCTCCTTCCGCCTCACGCTCGACATGCCTGCCGCGTGGCAAGCCGTGAGCAACACCTACGCCTAGCACCGCGAAGCGCACGGCGACCGCGCCACCCTGCGCTTTGCCGCCACCGAGCCGCTCTCCACCTACCTCTTCGCCTTCGCCGCTGGCGAGTTTGAACACCAGACCTACACGGAAGACGGGCGCACCATCGGCGCGTACTACCGCGAGACCGACCCACAACGCCTGGCCCAGCTGCCTGAAATCTTCCGCCAGGTGATGTACTCCCTGCGGTGGCTGGAAGCGTTTACCGCCATGCCCTACCCCTTTGCCAAGTACGACCTCGTCATCCTGCCGGGCTTCCAGTTTGGCGGCATGGAGCACACGGGCGCGACCTTCTACAACGACAACGTCATCTTCCTGCCCGCCATAGCGACCCCCGACGAGGAACTCGCGCGCGCCGAAGTCATCAGCCACGAGACCGCGCACATGTGGTTTGGCGACGCGGTGACGATGGATTGGTTCAACGACGTGTGGACGAAGGAGGTCTTCGCCAACTACTTCGCGGCCGAGATTACCGCGCCCCAGTTTCCCGACCTCAACCACCGCCTCAACTGGCTGCGCACCTACATCGGCACGGCCATAGGACAAGACCGCACCGAGGGCGCAACCGCCATACAGCAGCCGCTGGACAACCTGCGCATGGCAGGCCTCATCTACAACGACATCATCTACTTCAAAGCCCCCGCCATGCTGCGCCAACTCGTCAGCCACATGGGCGAGGACAACTTCCGCCGCGGCATACAGCGCTATGTCGCCACCTACAAGTATGGCAACGCGACATGGGACGACCTCGTCGCTATCCTCGACGAGGAGTCGCCAGCCGACGTGCGGGCGTTCAGCGATGTGTGGGTGCACCAGCAGGGTATGCCCACCATCACCCTCAGCATCAAGGACGGCGTGCTCGTCAGCCGCGAGAGCGACCCCAGCGGCAAGGGACGCTCGTGGCCGCAGCAGTGCGAGAGCCGCGTCATCGACGGGCAGATCTATCCCAACTACGACGGCCGTGGCTACGCCTTCTTCACCATGGACGACGAAGCCCAACTGCTGGGACTGCTCGAGCGCTGGCAGGGACTCGACGACGCCACAGCGCGACAGGCCAGCCTCATGACGCTCTACGAGAACTACCTGCGCCACCGTCTGCCCGCCACGGCCTGGGTGCAAGGGGTCATCAGAGGCTTGCAGCGTGAGAGCGATGTGCTCACCGCGTCGTCACTCGTTGGCTTCCTCGCCGAGCCGCTGCGCCTCATGAGCGAGCCCACCAGTGCAGAGCGTATGCCTGCCGAGCGCGTGGCAGACATCGAGCAGCAACTCTGGACGATGGCTGACGAGCACCCCATGCCCTCCGTGCGCACAGGTCTGCTGCGTCTGCTGCGTGCCGAGGCTGTGAGCCCTGCCGTTTGCGACTCGCTCTACGCCCTGTGGCAGCGTGCCGACAATCCCTTGCTCTCGCCGCTGGACTACACGGGCATGGCCTTCGAACTCGCTGTGCGCTACCCCGACCGCGCTGCCGCCATACTCCGCAC
>JAGHRU010000031.1 GCA_018066225.1 Candidatus Equimonas enterica | reverse complement strand
TAGGTTATTGGCCGACAGTCTTCTCGCCGAAGCCTTCGCTCGACGCACCGCCACTGCCCCAACTATTTTCGCCGAAGCCCTCGATGGTGCTTTGGCTACTGCCGTACTGGCTTTCGTATTCGAAACTTTCGATAATGCTGCCAAACTCACTGGCCGCCAACAGTGCCTCGGACGACAATCGTATAAAACGCGCGCGAGGCTTTTGATAGGATTTGTGCATTGTGATATGGGATTTATGATTTACAGTTTTGCCGTATGAGAGGGAACGGCGGTGCAAAGTTGAGACTCTTGCAGCGCGATATACGCCACACCCTCCGCAATTAGTTGGCAAAATTAGTTAAAATCTTTTGTTTACCCCCCCGAAAGAGTTAATAGATGTGAATGCGTAGGGAATAATGCTTTGCGGGCAGGGAATTGCAAGGCAGAGGTGGCAGAATAGAGGGTACGCGGCGAGGAAGCAGCGGCGAAAAGGGCAAGAAGAAAATACGATACGGGCAGGCCGACGCATTTTACTGGGCAGTAAAATCGATTTTAGAGGGCAGTAAAATAAATTTTAGTGGGCACTAAAATGAAAACGTGAGGGCAAAACAAAAACTGCCACCGCGCAGGCGGTGGCAGCAATAAGGCGGGAAACACGCAGCAAAGCAGCGCGCTATATGCGAGAGAGGACGCGGCAGATGAAGGCGTCCATATCGCCCTTGTAGTCGGTGTTGGTGTTGTGCGCCACGCGATTGGCGATAACGAGGCAGCAGGTCATGGCATGGTGGCCAAGCAGGAGGGAGAGGCCAGCGAGCGCAGAAGACTCCATCTCAAAGTTGGTGATGCGACGGCCCTCATGCTCAAAGGCCATAATCTTCTCGTTGGCCTGCGGATCGGCCAAAGGCAGACGCACCACGCGACCTTGCGGGCCGAAGAAGCCGCCACAGGCGATGGTGACACCACGCACCATGTCATCGGCCGCCACACGACGGACGAGGTCGGCATCGGCATGGACACAGTAGGGATGGGGGATGCACTGCGTGCCTGTCCAACCCATAGCGGCGGTGAAAGCGGCCTCGAAGTCGAGGTCGCAGACGGCATCGCGTCCACCATAGAAGTTGAGCAGGCCATCGAAGCCTATGCTCATCTCGGAGGCGATGACCGTGCCGACAGGGCAATAGGGCTGCAAGCCGCCGCAGGTGCCGATGCGCACGATGTCGAGATGGCGCAACACAGGACGCACCTCGCGTGTGGCGAAGTCGATATTGGCCAGCGCGTCGATTTCGTTCATCACGATGTCGATATTGTCGCACCCGATGCCCGTGCTGATGACGGGGATGCGCTTGCCACGGTAGGTGCCGGTCACGGTGGGGAACTCGCGGCTCTCAACCTCGTATTCCACGGCATCGA
>JAGHRU010000113.1 GCA_018066225.1 Candidatus Equimonas enterica | reverse complement strand
CGATGCGGTCGTTGTCCTCAACGCGTATTTCCACTTCGCTGCATTGCTCCTGCTCCCACGCGTTGAGGCTTGCCACCGTCTCAAAGTCGGTAAATGCCAAGACCTCATCGTACATCTTCATGTGCGTCTCGTAGACGCCTATAATGGTGAAACGCCGCATCTTGATGGTCTGCTCAAAGCCATCGGCATGACCAACCGCAATGTGCGCCACGTCTTCCTTTATTTTGCCGCCATGATAGTGGTCCGTGCGCTGTTGATTGGCAATCTCTTCGCTTTCGCGCTGCTATGGGCGCAGCGCCAGTGGGGGCTGATACACCTCGATGCTACGACCTACTATGTGGATACGGTGCCTGTCGTCTTCGACCCGCTGGCCATTCTTGCCATCAATGTCGGGGCGTTGGTGCTTACGCTCTTGGCATTGGTTGCACCGAGTTTCATGGTCAGCCGCATCGACCCTGCCCAAGCCATTCGTTACGAATAATATCACGCTTGCATCAATGACAGAAAACCCTCTCTTACAAGATAAATTCAATACGCCGCACGACACCTTCCCGTTCAGCCGCATTACGACCGAAAACATCGAGGAAGCCATTCTGCGTGGCATAGAGATAGCAAATGACGAAATCGCGGCGATAGTCCAGAGTCCAGAGCCGCCTACGTTTGCCAATACCATCGCCAAGCCGCGTAGCCGCGTGCTCGACAGGGCCGTCACCTTGATGTACTGCCTACATTCGGCGTGTACGTCAGATGCGCTCGACGCACTGGCCGAGCGTGTCGCCCCCAAACTGACGGAGCACAGTGCGGACATACTGCAAAATGCCCCGTACTTCGCCCGCGTCAAGGCCGTGTGGGACGCTTGGAAGAAAGGCGAAGTGCAACTCGATGAAGAAGACGCGAAGTTGCTGGATGACAACTATAACTATTTCGTCGAAAACGGGGCTAATCTTAATGAGGCCGACAAGGCTACCTTTCGCCAGATTACGGCCGAACTCTCGCGCCTGTCGCTCCAATTCTCGAGCAATAACCTCAAAGCGATGAACGCTTTTGCGCTTTACCTGACGGACGAAGCGCAACTGGATGGTCTGCCAGATACCATCCGCAAGCAAGCGGCGCAGGAGGCCATTACGGCAGGACGCGAAGGTGGATGGCTCTTTACGCTGCATGCCCCTTCTTATGGCCCGTTTATGCAGTATGCCAATCGGCGCGACTTGCGTGAGCAGATGTACCATGCCTCCAGCACGATGTGCACCTCTGGCGCGTATGACAACACCGAGATATGTCAAAAGATAGTCAATCTGCGTATGCAACTGGCGCAGTTGCTGGGCTATAAAACCTACGCCGAGTTTGCACTGCGAGAGCGTATGGCCAAAACGACGGAGCGTGTCTATGATTTGTTGGGGCAGTTGCAGCAAGCCTATTTAGCCCCAGCGCGTGAAGAGGTGAGGCGTATTGCTGACTTTGCGCGTAGCATGGAGGGCGAAGACTTCCGCCTGATGCCGTGGGACTTTGCCCATTATGCTCATCTGCTGCGTATGAGAGACTACAACATCGATGCCGAAATGGTGCGCCCCTATTTCCCATTGCAACGCGTAATAGATGGCGTCTTTGGCTTGGCAACGACGCTCTATGGCATCACCTTTCGCGAAAACAAAGACATCGAGGTCTATCACCCCGATGTGCGTGCCTACGATGTACTGGATCATGATGGCACATATCTTGCTGTCTTGTATGCCGACTTCTTCCCGCGTGACAACAAGAAGAGTGGAGCGTGGATGACGAATTTCAAGGAGCAATGGCATGACTTGGACGGTACCGACTCGCGTCCGCATGTCAGCGTGACGATGAACTTCACAAAACCTACTGCGGAAAGTCCTTCATTGCTGACCCCGAGTGAAGTCAATACTTTCCTGCATGAGTTTGGCCACGCTCTCCATGGCATTTTTGCTCAAAGCAAATATGCTGGTCTCTCAGGCACGAATGTCTATTGGGACTTCGTGGAATTGCCTTCGCAGTTTATGGAGAATTACGCTGGACAGCGTGAGTTCCTACACGCTTTCGCGCGGCACTATCAGACGGACGAACTCTTCCCTGACGAACTCCTCGAACGCATACATCGTGCACGCAACTTCAATGTGGCGTATGCTTGTATCCGCCAACTCTCTTTCGGCCTCTTGGATATGGCCTACTACACGCGCCAAGAGCCGCTGACGCAGTCCCTCAAAGAGGTGGAGCGACACGTGTGGCGCGACATACAACTCCTGCCAGTGGAAGAAGATGCCTGCATGACGGTGCACTTCGGTCACATCATGGCGGGGGGCTATGCTGCCGGCTATTATAGTTACAAGTGGGCAGAAGTCTTGGAAGCCGATGCCTTCGCATATTTCAAGGAACGTGGTATGTTTTCGCGCCAGGTGGCACAGGAGTTCCGCGACAAGGTGCTCTCCAAGGGTGGTACACGCCATCCGCAGGATCTCTACACGGACTTCCGTGGCCGTCCAGCCACGATAGATGCGCTCTTGAAGCGCGATGGCATCAACACGACAAAGTAAAGGACAACTATGGATAAGCAAATTGCTCTGGACTATCGCTACCTCCGCATGGCACGTATATGGGCCGAAAACTCCTATTGCACGCGCCGACAGGTCGGTGCTCTTATCGTGAAGGACAAAATGATTATTAGCGATGGCTACAACGGCACGCCCTCGGGCTTTGAAAATATATGCGAAGACGAGCACGGCGTGACGAAGCCTTATGTGCTTCATGCCGAGGCCAATGCCATCACGAAGATAGCGCGTTCGGGCAACAACTCCGACGGCGCAACGCTCTATGTTACGGCCTCGCCCTGCATAGAGTGCGCCAAGCTCATCATTCAGGCAGGCATTAAGCGTGTCGTCTATGGCGAAGCGTATAGGCTCACAGACGGCATTGAACTCTTGAAGAGGGCAGGCATAGAGGTCATTCTCATCGAGAACGCACCACAATAATAACTTCCACATCACTATGGCAAAGCAATACTCATCACGCTTCATACCGCTCATCATCAGTGTTGGCATCGTTATCGGCATCTTGCTTGGTAGCTTCTTTGCCACCCACTTTGCAGGCCATCGTCTCAATCTGCTCAATGCGTCGAGCAACAAGATAAGTGACCTGCTGCATCTCATTGATGACCAGTATGTTGATACGGTAGATATGGCTGACTTGGTAGAGAAGTCTCTGCCTTGCATCTTGCGCGAACTCGACCCTCATTCGGCCTACATCAGCGCCGAGGAAGTGGAGGCGACGATGGAGGAACTCAATGGGTCGTTCTCGGGCATCGGCATACAGTTTACCATCTATGAGGACACGGTGCGCGTGGTGCGCGTCATCGAGGGTGGTCCCTCGGAAAGTGTCGGCCTGAAAGCGGGTGACAGGATAGTAAAGGTGGGCAATACCTGTATTACTGGTAAGGCTTACGACAACGACAAGGTGATGAAAGTCCTCAAAGGCACCAGCGGTAGCAAAATCAATCTGCAGGTGATGCGAGCAGGACACAAAGGGCTGTTGAGTTACACCATCACGCGAGGCAGTGTGCCTGTCAAGAGCGTAGATGCAGCCTTTATGCTCAATCCCACTACGGGCTATATGCGCATCAAAAATTTCGGTGATGCCACTTACGCAGAATTTCTTAATGCTATGGCGCGGTTCAACCAGCATGGTATGTCCAGCCTCGTCATAGACCTGCGTGGCAATCCTGGTGGATATATGGAGGCCGCAGTGCAGATCTGCAATGAGTTCTTGCCCGCAGGGCGTCTCATTGTCTATACGCAAGGTCGTCGCTCACCGCGTCGTGACTACAAGAGTGACGGGCGTGGTGTCTATCAGTCCATACCGCTTGTCGTCTTGGTAGATGAGACTACGGCGTCGGCTGCTGAGATTATGAGCGGTGCTATGCAGGACAACGATCGCGCCACAATCATCGGTCGTCGCACCTTCGGTAAGGGATTGGTGCAGGTGCCAATAGAGTTTCGTGATGGCAGTATGCTGCGACTGACGCAAGCGCGCTACTATACCCCTTCTGGCCGTTGCGTACAAAAGCCTTACACGCCTGGTGACGAGAGCGATTATGAGATGGACTTGATAGAGCGCGATTTCAGCGGAGAGTATTATTCTGCCGACAGTATCAAGACTTCGGGCAAGAAATACAAGACACGCCTTGGGCGCACAGTCTATGGTGGCGGCGGCATTATCCCCGACACCTTCGTGCCACGCGACACCCTGGGTATGACGTCCTATTTCAAAGAAGCCTATATGAGAGGACTGCTCAACTCCTTCGCCTATTACTACACGGATCACCATCGTGCTCGACTTGACAGGATGAACAAGGAGCAGGACGTGGCCAGTTACTTGCGCAGCCATCGCATTGTCGATGCTTTTGCCACCTTTGCCGAGCGCAACGGCTTGAAACGGCGCAACAACCTCATCCAGCAGTCGTATCACCTCTTTGAGACCATCTGACGTCCTACATCATCGCCGATGTGCTCGGGGTGGAAGACGCGGCACGCTATGTGTGCCATACTGATCCCGCTGTGCTCAAAGCCTTGAAGGTATTAACTCTGAAGAAACGCCAAAAATGATGCAAAGCAAGCGCGAACTACGCTATCGGGTGCGTCACGAACTTTCGCGCCCGTCACCAGAGCGGGCAGCACAGGCGGGAGCGCAATTGTGCCAGACCTTGCTGTCCGACCCACGGTTCAGGGCGGCCAAGACGGTGTTGCTTTATCACGCTTTGCCCGACGAAGTGCCCACTGTTCCCCTTATAGAAGCCGTGGCAGAGCAGAAGTGTGTGTTGCTGCCTACGGTGGTGGGCGACGACATTGTGCTGCATATCTACGATAAAGCCATGGGTACGCAAACAGGGGCTTACGGCATAGAAGAAGCCGTCGGCACGCTGTTTCCAGCTTCGCGGTATGGCGAGATAGATCTTGCGCTCATACCGGGAATGGCTTTTACGCGCCAAGGCGTCCGTCTGGGCAGAGGAAAGGGCTACTACGACCGCTTGTTGTCGCATGCTGCTTTCAGCGATTTATATACCATCGGGGTCACCTACGACTATCGCATCTTCGACGCGATACCCACAGAGCCCCATGACAAGTGCGTCAGATACGTACTGGCTTTATAACCCCTACGGCTTATGACTCGCTCCACGCTCCATACGTTCGGCCTCGTGCTGCTGCTCTTGCTCCTTGTTGGCTGTAAAGCCGATGACAGCAAGAAGGCCGCCAACGGGGCTTTCGGGCGTAGTGACGCTGCGTCGAAGGCGGCTGCGCTTTGCGACCTGGAGGCGATACAAAACTCGGGCGAACTCATCATCACGACGCTGCAAGGCCCAGATACTTACTACGACTATCGCGGTGTGTCGATGGGCCTGGCCTATGCTTTGGCTGAGGACTTTGCTGAGGAGCAAGGCCTCAAAGTAAGGGTGGAAGTGGCCGAAGACTCCGTCGCTATGGTCGCTATGCTGACCGCTGGCGATGCCGACCTCATAGCCTATCCCATGAGTGAGCGCGACATCAAGGTGGCAAGCCTTATCGGGGCAGGTGTCGTCGATAAGCAGCGCAAAACCTCATGGGCTATCAACGGCGGACTGCCCCAACTCCGTGAGGCACTGGACACCTGGCAGCGCGAAGGCAAGGCTGTCACGGTGCGCAAGGCGGAGACACAGCGTGTGCAGCAACGCACCGTGGTCTATCGCCATGTCCACGCCGCATGGCTTTCGCGTGAGCGTGGCATCATCTCGCCCTATGACGGCCTGTTTCGTCAGGCTGCTGCGGCGACGGGTTGGGACTGGCGACTGATTGCTGCCCAGTGCTACCAAGAGTCGGGCTTCGACCCCAATGCACGCTCGTGGGCTGGCGCACAAGGACTGATGCAGATCATGCCTGCCACCGCCCGCTCTCTGGGCGTGGCAGAGCGCGACCTCTATTCACCGCCTCACAATGTGGCTGCGGCCGCCAAACTCATCCGCCAACTGACCGCGCAGTTTGGCGATGTACGTTCTCCTGCCGAGCGTTGCTGTTTCGTCCTTGCGGCCTACAACGGCGGAGCGGGACATATCCGCGATGCGATGGCCTTGGCACGTAAGGCAGGTCACGATACGCAGAAATGGGCCGAGGTCGCCCCCTTTGTGCTGGCTTTGCAGAGCCCGCGCTACTATCGCGACCCTGTGGTGCGGCATGGCTATATGATAGGCAGCGAGACCTACCAGTATGTCAATGCCATTATGGCGCGCTGGCGTGGCTATGGCGGTACGCCTACGGCCATCTTGCCGCCCGGGCGTATGATGGACATACCTGCGGCTACGGGCGAGGGAGAGGGCATGCCTGCGGCTGCTGAGCGCCGACCCTCCAACAACAGATGTACGCGTGGCAACGCCCGTGTGCGCACGCCCGATGACCCGGAGTTTAGCCAGATGGAGTAGGGGACGGCGTAAGCG
>JAGHRU010000066.1 GCA_018066225.1 Candidatus Equimonas enterica | reverse complement strand
GGCCACCAGCACGACCTTTGCTCAGCGAGTTGATGAGGTCGTCACCCCACCGACGCAAAGGTTAGAGCCTGTTGCCGCAAAGCAGGTACAGCTCCATCAGAACAGAGACCTCACGGGCAAACTCATTCCCATGGAGATGCCCACGGGCAAGCAACGCGTTTCGCCCAAAATGCCCACGGCAACGGTCAAAGCCTATGTCCCCTCCGAATTTACCTTCATGGAGGACTTCGAGTACGCTCGCTTTGCTCCCGAGGAAGAGCAATACACCTATCTGCCCGAAGGCTGGGAGCGCAAGAGCGCAGAGAAAGGTATCGCCGACAACCAGAAGTGGCACATGGGTATTACGAGCGATAACTTCATGACGAACTTCGAGTTCTACATCCCTGCGTGCAGCGACCAATATGCTGCGGGTCTTTACCCCAACAATACGGACGACCAAGACGAGTGGCTCATCACGCCGAGCATTACGCCGCAGGCAGGTGACTACTTCAACTACTACTACCATGCCGATCCCATGTACTTCTTCGCCATCAACGATTCGCACACTGACTTCGTGAACGGCGAGCAGACTGTGACGGCTACGCTCAAAGTCTTGATATCTACCGATGGCGGTGGCACGTGGCAAGAACTCATCGACCACGCCAAGCCTTTCATGGGCATGTCGCTCGATGCATTGAAGGAGCTCTCCAACGCTGACGAGACTTGGAAGCCTGCATCTCACGATTTGGCAGCCTATGTCGGTCAGAGCGTGCGCTTTGCTTTCCAGTATGTGGGTAAGAAGGGTCAGGGTATCCTCGTGGACCTCGTCACGGTTGCCCAGCCGCCACTTCCTGAGATGAACCGCGTGAGCTACAATGACCCCGAAGGTACGCTCCACTTTGGTATGCGTCGTGACGACAGTTACGTGTTGGGCAGTGCCATAGAACTGCAACCCGTGTTTGCTGAATTGACTTATACCAACACTTCCGACCCCCAGACCGAAACCCCGGTGCGCTATGAGTGGATGTCCATCATCCCTGGTACGAGTTACGCTGACTACTACGAAACGACCGACTTCGCCATCACCTATGTTCCCTTCGAGTATAACGCCGAGGGCAAGGGCATGACGCGCAGTTACTACTATTTCCCGACGCTCACTGCTTACGCCGATGGTTACAACTCCCAATCCTTCACAGGTCTCAACACCTATATGCAAGCAGGTGGTGCGCCCGTCTATTATGTTGATAACCGTCTGTGCAATTTCGGCGCCGGCACTGCCTCAATCAACGATGGCAACCAGCTGCTCAACATGGGACAGGATGCGCTGCCGCTGACTGGTTACAGCGAAGAGACGGACGACTACTGGACGGAGCAGTTGCGCAAGCAAATGGACATCGAGAGTCTGCCTTTGGGCTATCTCAACGCCGTGTGCAACGTCTTCCCTGCACCGAAAGCGCCGCTGGTCATCAACGGTCTTTGGGTCAAGGGCTACGGCCGTGTGGATAGCCATGTGCAGTTCGTGGCAGAGGTTTATGGTATCGATGCCGACACCGAAGAACTCACTGATGAGCCTCTGGCCGTGGCGAAGTGCCTTGGTAAGGACTTCACGACGCTGGCCTGGGGCGACTATTACGATGATCTCATCACGCCCTTTACGTTTGACGAGCCGCTTGTGATACCCGCGGGCCAACGCTATATCGTCAAGATGAGCGGCTTCCACAATCCTCTGGTGGAGTACTATCAGCCCTATCAGACCGCGTATGACGATCCCGCAGGCAACTGCTGGGGTTGGTTTGAGCTCTGTGCCGTGGATATGAACGACAAGGAACTGCCCTTCCTCCAGCCGCTGAGCGTATGGGAGACGCTTGAGAAGGAGCCTTGCAACAACTCGTTCTGCTTCTATCTGGACGCTGAATACCCGTGGCTCTTCATTCAGGGTGACGAGAGTGCACCTTACGATGGCGACAACACCTTCGAGGCCACCCGTGATATGGAAACGCGTACCTTCGCGCTCAACAGTTACTATGACGCCAGCACGCTCGACATCGTGGCCAACACCGCCGACGGCAGCCTGCCTGCCTGGATTAAGGCCGAGGCCACAGGCCAGTACGACAAGGCGCAACTGCGCGTGACGGCCTACTCTGTGCCCGAAGGTGAAGCCACCAACGAAGTCACCCTCTTCCTCATGGGCAAGGGTGTCGTTCAGGCGTTCAACATCAAGCAAGAGAAGCGTGGCACGAGCGAAGGCATCGGTACCGCAGAGCGCAGTGCCCAGCCCATTTCGACCTACGACCTCCAGGGCCGTCGCATCAGCAAGGATGCTATGCACGGTGTCTATGTCAAGGGTGGTAAGAAGGTGGTGCGCTAACCCGCCGCTTACCCCGATATAAAACAGCGGCTCCCCGAGTGGTGAAAACCTCTCGGGGAGCCGTCGTTTTTGCTTTGCCCTCGTCAGGACTCAACGGAAGCGGAACATCGGTATGCGTCGCAGCGCGATGGGGAGTAGCAGCACGGCGGCTGTGCCTGCGATGATGACCAGCCATTCGTGCAGGGTCAGTGGCGTGGTCTGAAACATCTGCCCTGCGCCGTGCACGATGAGCACCTGCCCCAAGAGGATGATGCCCGCTATGCTGATGAAGCCTTTGCCAAAGCAGGTGGTGAAGGTGGCTTCGCGGCGCAGGATGCGGCCGAGGTCGCCCCACAGTGTGCGGTCTGTGGCGTAGTAGCGCACGTTGAAGAGGTTCCAGAATTGCAGCATGACGAACACCGTGAAGAAGCAGTGGTGGAAGCCCATCTGCCAGAGCAGTCCCAGACCCAAGAAGAGCGGTACGGCCGTCAGTAGGATGTAACTTATCATGACGCGGTCCACGATGTGAGCGCGGGGGCTGCGTGGTTTCTCTTCCATCACCTTGGGGTCGGCAGGGAGTGAGGAGAGCGCCATAGCGGCAAAGGTGTCCATGATGAGATTGACCCAAAGCATCTGCGTCACTGTCAGCGGCGATTCCAGGTCGAGAAACGCGCCGAGCAGCACAATGAGGCAGGCGCAGACATTGACCGTCACCTGAAAGACGATGAAGCGTCGGATGTTCTGGTAGAGTGAACGCCCCCAGAGTATGGCGCTGTTGATGGAGGAGAAACTGTTGTCGATGATGGTGATGTCCGAGGCTTCCTTGGCGCGTGCTGTGCCGTCGCCCATGGAGAGTCCCACCTGTGCCTTGGCCAGTGCCGGGGCATCGTTGGTGCCGTCGCCGGTGACGGCCACCACTTCGTCGAGGCGTTGCAGGAGTTCCACAAGGCGTGCCTTGTCCGTAGGACGTGCCCGCGACATCACTTTCAGCCTCTTGGCGCGCAGCATGGCGAGAGCGGCCTCGTCGCTGAGCGCAGCAAAGTCTGCGCCCGTGATGCAAGCCGCCTCGTGGCTCATGTCCAGCCCGAGTTGTCGGCCTATCTCGGCGGCAGTGAGCGCCGTGTCGCCCGTGACGATGATGACGCGCACCCCAGCGTGATTGGTGCAGATGTCGATGGCCGCTTTCACGTCTTCGCGCAGCGGGTCTGCGATGCCTACGATGCCGATGAGCGTCATCGGGCTTTGCGTCGCGCCCTCGGTGCGTACGGCGAAGGCCAGGGTGCGCATGGCTTGCTGCTGATACCCTCGCAGGGTCGATAGCACGGCCTCTCGGGAGGCGAAGCCGCCGAGGCTCTCGCACTGTGCGAGTACCATCTCGGGTGCGCCTTTGAGGTAGGTGGTGCGCAGCATGGGCTGTCCTTCGGCCTGTTCCTCGGTCGTCGTGCTCATATCTTTCAGCGCGGTGCTAAACGGCACTTGCTCCGTGACGTGGCTCTTGATGCGCAGTGGACGGTAGTCGCAGCCTGCCTCGTGAAGCCGACGCAGCAATGCGCCTTCTGTGGGGTTGCCGATGACCTTCATGGCCCCTTCGCCTGCTTCGAGAGAGAGCGAGGCGGTGCTGTTGATGGCTATCGACTTGCAGCGCACCGTGTCGGGGCAATGCCACTCTTCGGCCACTACGGTCATCTTGTTTTGTGTCAGCGTGCCCGTTTTGTCGGTACAGATGACGGTGGCGGCTCCCATGGTCTCACAGGCGTGCAATCGGCGTACGAGATTGTTCTCTCGCAGCATCTTGCGCATACTCAGCGCAAGGCTTACGGTGATGCTCATCGGCAAGCCTTCGGGTACGGCCACCACGATGAGCGTCACGGCTATCATGAGGCTGTCGAGTATGGCTTCGGTCGTGGCGAGTAGGCTGGCGTTGTCGGCGGGCAGCCCGTTGGCGCTGAAATAGAGTGCCATACGTCCCACGATGATGAGGCCGCCGATGACGAAGGAGGCGATGCTGATGAGGCGTCCCAGCCTCGATAGTTGCTGGTTGAGTGGTGTCTGCACGCTGCTGCCTTCTTCCACCGCTTTCGCGCCTTTGCCTTCCTCGGTGGCCATGCCGACGGCGGTGATGACCATCAGGCCGTTGCCCTCGATGATGGTGCTGCCGCGCAGTAGGAAGTCTTTGGGGTAGGCGGCTTCGTCGTCTTCCTGCGGCGCGAAAGTGCCTGTTGCTGCCTTGGCGGCTTGTGGCTCACCCGTGAAGGCCGACTCATCGACGTGCATGTTTTGGGCTTTGATTAGCCGTCCGTCGGCAGGCACTTCGTCGCCGCCTTCGAGCACGACGATGTCGCCGACGCACACGTCTTGCCGCGCTATCTCGCAGATGCGCCCTGCTGTGTCGTCTGTACTGCGCCGACGCAGACAGCGCACCTTGCGGCTGTCTTTCACCTGGTTGAGAATGTCAAACTCGCGGTCGGCCTTGACCTCAAAGATGAAGCCTACGCCCGTGGCCAACAGCATGGCCGAGAGCACGCCGAGCGGCTCAAGGAGGGTGTCGAAGCCCTTGGAGTGGGTGTAGTAGATCTCGTAGAGCGCGACGCCTACGCTGAGCACAAACACGATGCCAAGTACGATGATGAGCGGGTCGGCGAACTTGCGCAGAAAACCGCGCCATAGCGGCTCTTTCGCAGGTGGTGGGATGATGTTTTGGCCGCGCCCAGCAAGGACTTCGGGGCTGTTGTCGGTGAGGAGATGAAGGTTTGCCATAGGAGATGTTTTGTGATTTTGAGCGGCAAAGTTAGGACTTTGCACGCAGTCGGCAGCGTTTTCGGCAACGTTGTTGCGCTGCCCGCGAGAGGGCTTTTCGCGTCTGCGCGGACACAAAAAACTATCTGCGCAGACGCGACAAACGACGAGGGCAGATTGTTAAAACTATCTGCCCTCGTCGTGCGCCTTGTCTTTTTAACAGGAAATGCTTTAACTGCGGATGAGGAATATGGCGGGTACCTTTTTGAGGTCTGGCACTGCGGCACTGCGCCATGCTCTGATGGTGCGTGTGTGGATGTATTCTGCGGGAGTCGTGATGCCTGCGGCGATGCAGAGGCGCGTCGTCGGGGCACAGGTGGAGAGGAGGTCGGCCATGAGTTTGGCATTGCGATAGGGGGTCTCGATGAAGAGTTGCGTCTGATGCTCTTCACGGCTGCGCTGTTCCAGCCGTTTCAAGCACCGTGTGCGCTCGCCTGCGTCGATAGGCAGATAGCCGTGGAAGGCGAAACTCTGTCCTCCCAGCCCCGAAGCCATCACTGCCATCAGCAGACTCGATGCCCCCACCAGGGGCACGACGCTGAGGCCTTCACGCTGCGCAATCGCCACGATGTCGCTACCGGGGTCGGCCACGGCGGGGCAGCCAGCCTCACTGATGATGCCCATGTCTTCGCCCTCGCGCAAGGGTTGCAGATAGGTGGCGTAGCGGGAGGTGTCGGCGTGTTTCCCCATCTCGTAGAAGGTCAGCGCATCGATGTCGATGTCGCGGCTCACAGCGCGCAGGAAACGGCGTGCGCTGCGGATGTCTTCCACGATGAAGTGGCGCAGACGGCAGAGGAGTTCGGCATTATAGGGCGGCACACAGCGCGCAATGTCGGCGGCGTCGCCACCCGTAGAGGGTTGGCAGTTGAGCGTGCAAGGGATGAGGTAGAGCGGCATGACAGGCGGGGAGATGGTGTTAGAAGTTGAGGGCGGAGAAGGTGCGCTTGCGGCGGAGGTAATAGGCTGAGAGTAGCGAGTGGTCGTAGATTTCGGCGATGTGCGTCACGGTCGTCAGCCGTAGGTTTTCGGCTCTCTCGCGAACGAAGTCAGCGCGCATACGGCGGTAGTCGCGACGGGCACGGCGTATGGCTTTCGCGTTGCCCCAGTCGCCTGTGAAGACAAACCGACACCACGCCACAGCGTCCAGCCATCGGCGGCGGCGCATGACGCTTGCGAGGCGGTCTTCGGGCAGATTCTTGTAGAGCATGAGCAGGTTGTTACGAAAGTTGAGATACGTCTTGCGCGGATTGTCCTTGGGCAGCGTGCCACCGCCGACGTGTAGCACCACGCTCTCGGGGACGCAGACGATGCGGCGACCTCGCGAACGCAGTCGCCAGCAGAGATCTATCTCTTCGTCGTGGGCGAAGAAGCGGCCGTCGAGACCGCCCGCGCCCTCCCAGTCTTCACGGCGAATGACGAGGGCGGCTCCCGTGGCCCAGAATATGTCGGCGCTCTGGTCGTACTGACCTTCGTCGCGCTCCACACGGCCGAAGAGGCGGCCGCGGCAGAAGGGATAGCCGTCGCGGTCGATGTAGCCACCCGCTGCACCAGCGTATTCGAAGCGCTCTGGGGCGTAGTGCGCCAGCACTTTGGGCTGACATGCTGCCACGTCGGGATGTGCGTCGAGGCAGGCCGTGAGGGGAGAGAGCCAGTCGGGCGTCACCTCCACATCGCTGTTGAGCAGCACGTAGTGCGTGTAGCCTTCGTCGCGCAAGGCTTCGAAGGCCTTGTTGTAGCCCTCGGCGAAGCCGTAATTCTGGGGGAGCGTGATGACGCGCACGCCAGCAAATTCCTCGCGCAAGACTTGCAGCGAATTGTCGGTTGAGGCGTTGTCAGCCACGATGATGTCTGCTCCAGCGGTGTGACGCACCACAGTGGGCAGAAAGCGACGGAGCATGGCGGCTCCGTTCCAGTTGAGTATAACGACTGCTGTCATGAGTTGGGCTATGTCTTGATGAGCACTTCGGGCGTGAGCATTACGCTCGTGATGGTGTTGGGCGTGCCTTCCCCACGCACTCTGATGTAGTTGTCCGTCCAGCCTTCGCCGTGTTCCCAGAGCACGGGACGCGCTGTGCCTACGTAGCGGTCGTAGAATGTACGGTGCTTCTCTTCGGAGAGCGTGAGCAGCCGCTTCGACCGCTCGCGTTTCTCCTCTGGCGACACCGTGTGGGCGATGGCGAGCGCCTTGGTGCCCGGACGCTCCGAGTAGGGGAAGACATGGAGCTGGGCAATGGGCATCTCGCGTATGAAGGCTTCGCTCTGAGCAAAGTAGTCGGCCGTCTCACCGCGTGTGCCGACGATGACATCGACGCCGATGAAGGCATCGGGCATTGCGCGCAAGAGGTAATGCACGCGGTCGGCAAAGAGAGCAGCATCGTAGTGACGGTGCATCAGCCGAAGCACCGCATCGCTACCACTTTGCAGGGGAATGTGGAAATGGGGCATAAAGGCGCGTGACGCGGCGCAGGCATCTATGATGTCGTGGGTCAGCAGGTCGGGTTCCAGACTCGATATTCTGAACCGCTCTATCCCCCTCACCCCGTCCAGTGCCTTGACAAGTGCGAGAAAGTCTTCGCCCGTGGAGCGGCCGAAATCGCCGATGTTCACGCCTGTGATGACGATTTCCTTGCCGCCGGCTTCGGCCACGGCTTCGGCTTGCGCCACCAGTGAGGCGATACTGCCATTGCGGGAGCGGCCTCGGGCTATGGGAATGGTGCAGTAGGTGCAGTAGTAGCTGCAGCCGTCCTGTACTTTGAGAAAGTAGCGGGTGCGGTTGCCGCGTGAGCACGAAGGCACGAAGGTGTGGATGTCGCGTGTGCTTGTCGTCTGTATTTCTGTCTCAGGGGCGGTGCAGAGCGTGGCGCGTCGCTTGGCTTCCAAATGGGGGATGAGGAGTTCCGCCATGCGGCCACGGTGCTCCATGCCGACCACGAGCGACACCCCCTCTATGCGGCTGATGGCTTCGCCCTGCAACTGCGCGTAGCAGCCCATGACGCCTATCACGGCTTCGGGATGGCGGCGGTGGAGGCGGCGAATGGCTTGTCGGCATTTCTGGTCCGACTCGCCCGTGACGCTGCAAGTGTTGATGATGCACAAGTCGGCGTCACCGTCTTCGGCTGCATCGACGGCGCCGTAGCCAATGAGGCGGTCGCGGAGCGTAGCCGTTTCGGCAAAGTTGAGTTTACAGCCCAGCGTGTGATAGACCACGCGAGCCCCTATATATATATCGGTATGGTCGGTCATGATGAAGTGTCGGGGAGGATGAGAGCCGGGTATCGGGGTATTTCTGGGAGAAAATGCACCTTGCCGTTGCTGTAATCTACGCGACAGCAGTAGTGCGTCAGCCCGTTGGTGACAATGAGGTAGGGCACATGCAGCACGCTGTTGTACGACTGTATTTGCGTGAAGACGCTCTGCGTGATGCTGATGTGCGGTGCTTTGTATTCCACGATGAGCAGCGGGGTACCGCTACGTGCATAGACCACGGTGTCGCACCGCCGTGCTACGCCGCCGACGCTCACGCCGACCTCGTTGCCGATGAGGGCAGCGGGGAAATCGCGTTCGCCGATGAGAAACGCCGTGAAGTGCTGGCGCACCCATTCCTCTGGTGTTAGCGTGACGAAGCGTCCCCGTAGCGGATCGAAGATTTCGGCGCGTCCCTGCACATTCTGGCGCAGTCGCGGTGCAGTAATTGGCGGGAGGTTGAGCACGGGGAGGTGAGGCATGGCAGACGATGTGGGCGTGTAGTCGCTGCAAAGTTACGACTTTTTTCTTTCTTGCTCTCCTATCTCGGCGCATAAATTCGCCTCTTCCCGACAAATCGCTGCCCGCTTACGCGCCTTTTCTTCTAATTTTCGCTTTTTTTATCACGTTTTCTCTAAAATATTTGGTCGGGCCATTATTATTCCTTACCTTTGCGGTGAAATAAACCAACAAATACGACAAATGAAAAAGTCTTGGCTCATCGTGGCTGCGCTGTGCGGCTGTACTTCTGCCTATGCTGGCGGTTATTTTACCAACTCCAACCAGAACGCTTCTTTCCTACGCATGATGGCGCAAGAGGGACTCATCGACATCACGAGTCTGTATGCCAATCCCGCAGGTGTCGCCTTCCTTTCTCCGGGCTTTCATTTGAGCCTCAACTTGCAAAACACGGCGCAAAACCGTGACATCAAGAGCACGTTTAGTGCGTTTAAGGACGGTCGTTTCAACAACGAACAGAGCACCAAGAAATTCCACGGCTACGCTGCTGCTCCTGTTGTACCGTCTTTCCAGGCCGCTTACAACACGGGACGCTGGAGCCTGCAAGCAGGTTTCGCTTTCGTCGGTGGCGGTGGCAAGCTGACTTTCGAGGAGGGGTTGGGCAGCTTTGAGTGCCAAGCCGCGTTGCTGTCTTTGCTGGGCAATGGCTTGATAACGGGATATAGCATCGACTCCTACATGAAGGGCAGTTCGTACATCTATGGCCTGCAACTTGGCGCAGCCTATAAGGTGAACGACCGCGTCAGCGTCAGCCTTGGCGGCCGTGTGGTGCACGTCAGCAATAACTACCAAGGCTATGTGAAGAACATCCAAGTGGAGACAGCGTTGCAACCCGGTGTGTATGCGGCTCCCGGTGATTGGAGTTTGCAGTATGGGGCAGCCGCTGAGCGGTGTATGGCGCAGGCTGTGGCCGCGCAAAACGCTGGCGATGTAGCGACGGCGCAACAGTTGCAAGAGCAGGCGCGCAACCTACGCGACGCGGCTTACAAGATGGGTGTAATGAACATAGCTACGCAGGATGTCTCTCTCAACTGCGATCAGAAGACGTGGGGCTTCACGCCTATCATCGGTGTAGATTGGCGCATCAACGACCAGTGGAACGTGGCGGCCAAATACGAGTTCCGCACCAACATTGAGTTTAAGAACAAGGCATGGAGCACGCCTTCGTGTGACAAACTTCCGCCCTTGGACAAGTTTAAGGACGGCGCGAAGGTGCGTGAAGACATCCCTGCCATCTTGGCTGCTGGCGTGCAGTACAAGCCCATGGAAGCCTTGCGCCTCGGCCTCAGTGGTAAGATCTATTTCGACCGTCAGGCAAAGCAGTTTGCTGACAATCAGAAGAACTTGACGCACAATTCGTGGGAGGTGGACCTGAGTGCCGAATACGATATCACCAGCCGCCTGACAGCCAGTGCTTCGTGGCAAAACACGAACTACTATCCCAACGACACCTTTATGAAGGACATGAACTTCTCGCTCTCGTCCAACGCCGTCGGCCTGGGCGTACGCTATGCCTTCTCCGACCGCGTGAGCGTCGATTTGGGCTACATGCTCAACTTCTATAAGAGCCGCGATAAGGTCACGAACGACTACAACGGCGTGAGCGCGACAGCCACCCAGGTGCTCGGTGGCCTTGCCACGGGTACGATGACGCCCGGTACGCCCGAATATACGGCTGCATTGCAGCAGGTCGCAGCAAGCGTAGAGCAGATGAAGCAGGCTGGCCTCTTTGCTGGCACAGACCATTTCTCCCGTACGAATTACGTGCTCGGCGTGGGCGTGAACTTGAAGTTCTAAGTCACGCTGACGTGAGTCACGACACGCTTTTTCCCCGCATATACGTTGGTATGTGCGGGGTTTTTAGTAACTTTGCGGCACATTACCACCCGATTTTGCCCCGATGGGGCACATCACGCTTATGCTCCACATCATCACTCCTGTCAAGGACTCTATCGCATCAGCCCTATTGACCTTTGAGGCCATACAGCATAGCCGGCTGCAAGAGCCGCACACCTATACGGTCTATGACGACTTCTCCACGCCCGAAAATGCGGCACGCCTCGATGCTGCTGCTGCGACCTATGGTTTCAATGTCGTACATTTGGATAGTCTGACGACGCATCCCTCTCCCAACTATCTCCTTGTGCTGCAACGCGAGCAGCAACTATGCCTTGCAGAAGGCGCACAGATGCTCATCGTTGAGAGCGATGTGGTGGTGCGCGAAGACACCTTGCAGGGGCTGGTCGATCGTGCTGCGCACTCGGCAGAAAAGGCGGGCGTCGTGGCCGCTGTCACTGTGGACGAGAGCGGAGCCATCAACTACCCCTATGGCTATGCCAAGGGGCACGAAGGTGAGGACTTCTCCACGCGGAGGCATTGCTCTTTCTGCTGCTCGTTGCTCACGCTGGACTTGCTCCGGAAGTTTGATTTCCGCACGCTCGATGCGACGAAAAACTGGTTTGACGTCACCATCTCTCACGAGAGTCTGCGCGCTGGCCTATGCAACGTGGTGTGCTGTTCGCTTCCCGTGCTGCATCGTCCTCACCAGTCGCGTCCGTGGAAGCAGTTGAAATATAAAAATCCCTTGAAATACTATTGGCTCAAACTCACGCGCGGCCTTGACAAGATATGAAGACGCCGCTCCCTGCTGATTTCGTGGCGCGGCTTCGTGCGCAGTATCCTCTGCCCGAAGCCGAGGCCTTGCTCGCCGCGCTCGACGGCACTGCTGCCGTGACGAGTGTGCGTCGCAATCCGCTCAAAGCCGTGCCTTGTGTGGCCGATGGCGGCGTGCCTGTGCCGTGGTGTAGTGCGGGGCGTGTGCTCGCCGAGCGGCCTTCCTTCACCCGCGACCCGTTGTTTCACGCTGGCGCGTACTATGTGCAGGAAGCCGCTTCGATGTTTGTCGCCGCAGCCTATGCCGCCATCGTCGCCGACGCTGGGGCAGCCCCGACGAGGCTGCTCGACCTCTGTGCTGCGCCGGGAGGCAAGAGTACGCTCTGGCGTGCCCTCTTGCCCGATGGGGCTTTGCTGGTGGCTAACGAGCCTGTCCGGGTGCGGGCGCAAATCTTGGCCGAAAATCTCACAAAGTGGGGGCATCCCGATGTGGTGACAACCAGTGGCTATGGCACGGACTTTGCCGCCTTGCGCGATTTCTTCGACGTCATCGCCACCGATGTCCCGTGCTCGGGAGAGGGGATGTTTCGTAAGGACGAGACGGCACGCAGCGAGTGGTCGGCAGCCGCCGTGCAGGCCTGTGCCGACCGTCAGTGGGACATCGTGAGCAGCGTGTGGCCCGCCTTGCGTCCCGGAGGCTATCTGGTGTATAGCACCTGCACCTTCAACCGTGAGGAGAACGAGGACATGGCGGCCCGTATTGCCCGCGACCTTGGCGCCGATGTGCTCCCCATTGCCATCGACCCTGCTTGGGGCGTGCTCACCGACCCCGCTGGCAGTGGCTTGCCCGTCTATCACTTCCTACCGTCTCGCACGGTGGGAGAGGGCTTCTGCCTGACTCTGCTGCGCAAACACGGCAGTGCGCCTGCGGCTTCGCCCCGACGTCAGAAAGGACGTGGTCGGGAAGCGAAAGCAACTGGCGCAAGCCTTGTCGCACCGTGGCTGACGGAGAGTGGCCGCTATCGCCTCTTTGCGCCTGTGGAGAACCATGTGGCGGCTGTCAGCGAGACGCTCTACGACGCTGTGCAGCGCGTGCGAGATGTCGTGCCTACACTGACATCGGGCGTGCTCTTGGCCGAACTCAAAGGCAAGAAGGCGGTGCCGCAGCACGCTCTTGCCATGTCCGTGGCGTGTCGTGCCGACGGCTTCGCACGCGTACCTGTCGATGAGGCCACTGCCCTCGG
This sequence comes from Candidatus Equimonas enterica, assembly GCA_018066225.1. GTDB lineage: Bacteria > Bacteroidota > Bacteroidia > Bacteroidales > Bacteroidaceae > Alloprevotella > Alloprevotella enterica. The sequence continues at coordinate 3,889 of JAGHRU010000066.1, read as the reverse complement.
CTATCTCCATCGCGAGGCCGTGGTGTTGCCGCCGAGTGCGCCGCGCGGCTATGTCGTGCTTACCTACGGTGGCTTGCCTTTGGGCTTCGTCAATAACCTTGGCGCGCGCGCCAATAACATGTATCCCCCAGAGTGGCGCATCCGCTTTTGAGCGCAGTGTGCCCTAAAACTATTATTGCTTTGAAATACATCGAATTTACCTTTCATGTCACGCCGCATAGCGAGGCCGCAGAAGATGTCCTCGCTGCTGTCCTTGCCGACATCGGCTTTGAGAGTTTCGTCCATACTGACAGCCTCGATTTGCCCTGCGTAGCCACCCGCGACGGTTTCCCCGAAGCCCCTGTCTTTGCTGCTGCCGCAGCCGATGGTGTCTTCAAGGGCTATGTCCCTGCCTCGGCCTTTGTGCAGGCCGACTTCGATGCGGCGCTGGCGGCTTTCCCCTTGCCGGAAGTGCGCATCGCCTACGAGCGTACAGAGGCGGAGGACAAGGACTGGAACGCCGAGTGGGAACGCAACTACTTCCAGCCCTTGATTGTGGGCGACGCTGCGCAGCCCGACTGCGTCATCGCCAGTACCTTCCACCACGATGTGCCGCGTGGTCGCTACAACATACTCATCGATCCGCGTATGTCGTTTGGCACGGGGCATCACGCCACGACGGCGCAGATGATAACGCGGCTGCTCACCGACGACCTCACAGGGCGCGAGGTGCTCGACATGGGCTGCGGTACTTCCATCCTCGCTATCTTGGCGCGCATGCGAGGTGCTGCCCACTGCGTCGCCATCGATGTCGATGAGTGGTGTGTGGCCAACTCGCGCGACAACATCGCCCTCAACGCTCTGGACGGCATAGACGTGCGTCTCGGTGATGCTAATACCCTTGCCGACTACGGCGCGGAGGCCTTCGACCTCATCATAGCCAACATCAACCGCAACATACTCCTGCGCGATATGCCCTGCTATGTCCCTGCGCTGCGTGGGGGAGGCACGCTGCTGCTCAGCGGTTTCTACCACGCCGATGTGCCGCGCCTCAAAGCGGCTTGTGAGCAGCAGGGGCTGACCTTTGTCGATGAACTCACGCGCGACGACTGGGCCTGCCTGAAATTTGTAAAGTGATATTGGTCGAAATGGCGGTGCACTCGCCTCTCGTGTGCCTTACGCCCGTGGCGGCAGAAAAAGCCGCCGCCGACCGCGTTTTCGTCATTTGCCGAAGTGCCAAGGAGCGTTTCGGCAATTTTTTTTAACGGTGTGCCCGCATCGTTTTCACGGCCTGCCCTTGCAGTGCGTACGATGTGGGCAGACGGTGGGCACGCTCTGCCCTTGCCGTGCGCTCGTGGCGGCGTTGCTGTGTGCGTGACGGCTGTCGTAAATGACTGTGTATTACCTGTTTGTGTGTTTACTGTGGAAAGACTGAAAATGCGGCCACGCGGGCGCGTCGTCGCGTTGTGCCCATTCTCGCAGCCGTAGCAGGGCGGTTGTGGCTGTCCTGTTTCTCGGTTGGAGGCTCGGGGTGGGGAAGGGTGGAAAATCGCGGCGCGCGTTGGCTGTTTCAGAAAAAATGAGTAAATTTGCGGCAAAATAGGTTCGTGTTATGAAAAAGTTGCTGACCCTTTGCTGCTGCCTCATCACACTGACGCTCGCAGCACAGACGCAGACGGTGCTCCTTGTCGAGGACTATGCCGACGGCGTGGTATATTTGAAAAACGGATTGCGGGTGCGCGTGCCGCTCAACTACGACGCGGGACTACACCGTATACGTTACAAGCAAAAAGGCGAGGTCATGGAGTTGCAAAACATCGAGGACGTCGATAGCATCGTCTTCTCTGCGCGTCGCTTCGTGCCCTTTGGTGGACGTTTCTGCGAGTGCTTCCCCTCGCGCCATTCTGCCCAGGACGTGCTGCTCGTCGATTGGTCTATGCAGCGCCATCACATAGGCTATAAAGGCGTGATGGGCAATGTGTCGCAAGTCAAAGGGCAGAGCGTCAATATCGCTACGATGAGCAACATCCTCGGCGAGATGGGCGGCACGGTCAATGATCCCATCACCATCGCCAACGCCAACCGCGACACGGCCGGCAGTCAGGACGTCTATCGCCTGCGATATGCCAATACCTACTACATCTTGCGGGACGGTAAGGCCAAGAAGATCAAAGACAAGAAAAGCCTGATGCGTGCCTTCCCCGACAAGACGGCGGCACTCGATGGTGCGATGAAGACCTACCACATCGACTTCGCTGCGCCGCAGACCGTCATAGATGTCATACTCGAAATACTATAAAGCCATGAAACGATTCAACCTTATGGCCGCTCTGCTGTGCCTCGTCCTTGGAGCGGCTGCGCAAAATGCTACGCGCGTCATGCTCTTTCCCGAGTTTCAGAAAGCCATGATTTTCACCTGCCGTGGCCTTACACCTGCCGAAATCAACTACGACGCCGGCAACACCGCTCTGCTCTATATGCACGACGGTCAGGAGATGAGGCTCACCAACGTGCAGGACATCGACAGCATCGTAGTCGGTAAGCGCGTCTTGGTGCCCATCAAGGGCAACTTCGCCGAGAAGTTTCAAGCCGGAGCCCACACGCTGCTTGTGGAGTGGAAGATTAGCATCATCGATGAGGGCTTCCGCAATGCCTACGGACAGGTGACCCACCAAGCCCGTACCAACACGGGCAAGACTTATCAGGTCACTTCCGACACGGGCAAGAGCACCGACACGGGCGACGGCGACCCCTACGTCGTGCGCCGACAGGATTTCAGCAACTTCTATGTCCTGCGCGATGGGAAGCCCCTGCGCTATAAAGACAAGAAGTCCTTTCTCAAAATCTTCCCAGAGCAGACCGAGGCCATCGAAGCCTATGTGCAGCAGCACGACGTGAAGTTTGATAAGTACGAGCAAGTGCTGGAACTGCTGCGTACACTGCCCTAAATTTAGACAACCTTTCACCCTGCGACGGACGCCTCATCAGGAAGCCCCGTCACTATACACACCTACTATATGTCACAGGAATTTGAACTCATTGCCAAGACCTTCCAAGGACTGGAAGAGGTGTTGGCACAGGAATTGACCGAACTCGGTGCAGACAACATCCAGATCGGGCGACGTATGGTCGCCTTCACGGGCAATCAAGAGATGATGTACCGCGCCAATTTCTGCCTGCGCACCGCAGTGCGTATCCTCAAGCCCATCAAGCACTTCCGCGCCAAAGACGCCGATGAGGTCTATGAAGCCGTCAAGTCCATAGACTGGTCGGCCTATCTCGACTGCCAGACTTCCTTTGTCGTGGATAGCGTGGTCTATTCCAACGAATTTCGTCACTCCAAATTTGTGGCCTATCGCGTCAAGGATGCCATCGCCGACTATTTCAGAGAGCAGACAGGATCACGTCCCAACATCCGACTGACCAACCCCGACCTGCGGCTCAATATCCACATCGCCGAGAACGACTGCACCCTCTCGCTCGACTCCTCGGGGGAGAGCCTGCACCAGAGAGGCTATCGCGCTGCCACCGTTGATGCCCCCATCAACGAAGTGCTGGCCGCTGGCATCATCAAACTCAGCGGGTGGCAGGCCGACTGCGACCTGATAGACCCCTTCTGCGGCAGTGGTACCATCGCCGTCGAAGCCGCCTTGATGGCGCGTAACATCTATCCCGGGGTCTTCCGCAAGGAGTTTGGCTTTGAACGCTGGAAGGATTTCGACCGCGACCTCTTGGATCGCATCTACAACGACGATAGCCAAGAGCGCGACTTCCGCCACCACATCTACGCCTACGACCTCAACCTGCGTGCTGTGGAGGCAGCAGAGAGCAATGCCAAGAGCGCAGGCGTGGCCGACATCATCACCATTGCGCAGCGCGACATCCGCGATTTCAATAAGCCTGCCAAGCC
>JAGHRU010000085.1 GCA_018066225.1 Candidatus Equimonas enterica | reverse complement strand
AAATAGCGTGACATTCCTGCCCGTTAGTCCGGCTACTATCTTTGGTGGTTGCCGAAGACTTTTTAACTTGGTTTCACGCGCATGGCTTACATGTTGGACAGCAAAATGCGTTGCGTGCCTACCAAGGTGGGGGCTGGCTCCGCGTATGTAGAGTGTATGTGATGCAGAGGGATTAGTGGAGGTCGCGGTGGAAACGCGGGCCACCTTCGCGGCGTTCACCGCCTTCGCTGCGCTCGGGACGCGGACCACGCTCGGGACGCGGACGGCGTGCAGGGCGGTCTTCCCATCCTTCGGGCTTCTCTTCGAGCACGCGGTGGGAGAGGCGATATTTGCCCGTCTTGGGGTCTATCTCGAGGAGCTTCACCTGGATGTGGTCGCCCTCCTTGATGCCTGCCTCTTCCACGCTCTCCAAGCGCTTCCATGCTATCTCGGAGATGTGGAGCAAGCCTTCCTTGCCCGGCATGAACTCTACGAAGCAGCCGTAAGGCATGATGCTGACCACCTTGGCGTCGTAGGTCTCGCCCACCTCGGGCATGGCCACGATGGCGCGTATCTTGGCCACAGCAGCGTCGATGCTCTCCTTGCCGGGAGCGCTGACCTGTATCTTACCCACACCGTCTTCTTCGTCGATGGTGATGGTGGCACCAGTCTCTTCCTGCATGCCCTGTATGATCTTGCCGCCGGGGCCAATGACAGCACCGATAAACTCCTTCGGTATCTCGAAGGCCACGATGCGCGGCACATGGGGCTTGAAGTCTTCGCGCGGCTTGTCGAGCGTCTTGAGCATCTCGCCGAGGATATGCTCACGGCCTGCCTTGGCCTGTGCGAGGGCTTTCTCGAGGATGTCGTAGCTCAGACCGTCGCACTTGATATCCATCTGCGTGGCCGTCAGACCATTGACAGTACCCGTGGTCTTGAAGTCCATATCGCCGAGGTGGTCTTCGTCGCCGAGGATGTCGGAGAGGACGGCGTACTTGTCTTCGCCGGGGTTCTTGATGAGGCCCATTGCGATGCCGCTCACGGGATTCTTCAAGGGCACACCAGCGTCCATCAGTGAGAGCGTACCTGCGCAGACGGTGGCCATCGACGATGAGCCGTTGCTCTCGAGGATGTCGCTCACTACGCGCACGGTGTAGGGGAAGTCGGCAGGGATTTGCCCCTTGATGCCGCGCCAAGCGAGGTGGCCGTGGCCTATCTCGCGACGACCCACGCCGCGCTGGGCTTTCGCCTCACCCGTGGAGAAGGGCGGGAAGTTGTAGTGCAGCAGGAACTTCATATAACTCTTGTCGAGCACGTCGTCCACGAGTTTCTCGTCGAGTTTCGTGCCGAGCGTCGTGGTGCTGAGGCTCTGCGTCTCACCGCGCGTGAAGATGGCACTGCCGTGAGGACCGGGCAGCGGATCTACTTCGCACCAGATGGGGCGAATGTCGGTAGTGTGGCGGCCGTCGAGGCGGATGCCTTCGTCGAGGATGCAGCGGCGCATAGCGTCTTTCTCCACGTCGTGGTAGTACTTATCGATGAGCCCGTTCTTCTCTTCGAGTTCTTCGGGCGTGAGCTCGGTGTGGGCAGCAGCATAGGCTTCCTTGAAGTCTTCGCGGATCTTCTCGAAGGCTTCGGCGCGAGCGTGCTTTTCCAGTGCGCTCTTCGTGATGTCGTAGGCGGGTTGGTACAACTCGCGGCGTACCTGCTCACGCAGTTCTTCGTCGTTCACCTCGTGGCAGTATTCGCGCTTGATGTCCTTGCCGAGTTCGCGGCTGAGCTCCTTCTGCAAGCGGCACATGGGCTTGATGGCCTCGTGGGCGGCTTTGAGGGCAGCGAGCAGTGCGCTTTCGGGCACTTCCTTCATCTCGCCTTCCACCATCATGATGTTCTCCTCCGTCGCGCCGACCATGAGGTCCATGTCGGCCTGCGTGAGTTGCTCAAAGGTGGGGTTGATGACAAACTCGCCGTCGATGCGTGCTACGCGCACCTCGGAGATAGGACCTTCAAAGGGGATGTCGGAGCAGGCGAGGGCAGCAGAGGCTGCGAAGCCTGCCAGAGCATCGGGCATATCGACACCGTCAGCACTGAAAAGGGTGATATTGACAAATACTTCGGCGTGGTAGTCGGCAGGGAAAAGAGGGCGCAGAGCACGGTCCACGAGGCGGCTGGTGAGGATCTCATAGTCGCCGGCGCGGCCTTCGCGCTTGGTGAAACCGCCGGGGAAGCGGCCTACTGCGGAGTATTTCTCCTTGTAATCGCACTGCAAGGGCATAAAGTCAGTGCCAGGTACAGCGTCTTTCGCGCCGCAGACAGTGGCCAGAAGCATCGTGTTGTTCATGCGCAACATGACGGCTCCGTCTGCCTGCTTGGCGAGTTTGCCCGTCTCGATGGAAATGGTGCGTCCATCGGGGAGGGCAACGGTCTTGGTGATAACGTTCATCGTTACTTTGGGGTTATTAGTGTTTATTACTCTGTAAAATCGCGCAAAGTTAGCAATAAATTCCGACGTGTCAAAGCCTTATGCCCGAAATGTGTGTGCCGCTCTGTGCTTTTGCCCGTAACAAAAATCCGCTATCGGAAAGTCAGCGACTTACCGATAGCGGAGCAAATGTCAGGTCAAGGGGGCGTTAGCAGACCTTCTCGAGACGCTTCATGATGATGAACATGAAGAGAGCAGAGATGAGGCAGAGGGTGATGAACACCGCCCACACGGCCGTCAGAGGCAGACCACCCCAGAGGAAGCCGCCGACGCTGACGAGGAAGTTACCGATGGCAGTGGCCACAAACCAGCCGCCCATCATCATACCCTTGTACTTGGGAGGCGCTACCTTGGAGACGAAACTGATGCCCATCGGGGAGAGCAGGAGTTCGCCGAAGGTAAGGATGAGGTAGGTCAAGATGAGCCAGTTGCCAGAAGCGAAGATCTTGCCGCCTTCGCCTGCTGCCTTCTGTTCGTCGGGCGTGAGCAGACCTTGTGAGGCGAAGACCATCACGAAGTAGGCGATACCAGCCACGAGCATACCGTAGGCTATCTTGCGCGGTGCGCTGGGCTCCTTACCCTTGGCTGCAAGTGCGCCGAAGATGGCCATGCTCACGGGCGTGAGGGCGACAACATAGAAGGGGTTGAACTGCTGGAAGATAGGTGCGCTGATAGCGATGCCCTCGGGAGCAATGCGCGTGTATTGCCAGTAGAGGAAGGCGCAGGCTGCTGCGATGATGAGTGCGCTGATGCCCTTTGTGGAGCCTTTCTTGCTCTGGAAGAGAGAGAAGGTGGCATAGACGATGAAGATGACGGCCACGAGGTTGAACACGTCGAAGCACATGCTCTGTGCGCCTTGGGCGAGAGGATTGACAAACTCATCGGCGAAGTAGGTCAGCGTCAAGCCGTTCTGGTGGAAAGCCATCCAGAAGAAGATAACCACGGCGAAGACAAGGCAGAGGGCCACAATGCGGTCTTTCGTCTCCTTGGGAGAGAGTTCTGCAACTTCTTCGGTAGCCACGTCTTTCTTCGCGTCCTTCTGGCCTTCTACGTGGCGGAAGGTGTAGCGGAAAGCGTAGTAGATGGCGATAGATACAACGAGCGAGATGCAAGCCACAGCGAAGGAGAAGTGGTAAGCGTCGTTGCCGCTGTAGCCGAGTGCCGTCTCGGCGTATTCCTTAATCTTAACGGCCGTCGTGGGAGCGAAGAGTGCACCGATGTTGATGGCCATGTAGAAGAGGGAGAAGCCAGAGTCGCGCTTGGCAGCATACTTTTCTTCGTTGTAGAGGTCGCCGACCATCACTTGCAGGTTGCCCTTGAAGAGGCCAGTACCGAAACTGATGAACAGCAGCGCAGCGAGCATGGCGATGAAAGCGACAGTGTCGCCGCCGAGAGGGATGGAGAGCAACAGGTAGCCGACGAACATGATGATGATACCGAGCGTCACCATCTTGCCGAAACCGAACTTGTCGGCCATCATGCCGCCGATAAGCGGCAGGAAATAGACGAGGCCGAGGAAAGTACTGTAAATAGCACCTGCCGTGCCCGGCTCAAGGCCGAAGTTGGCGCGCAGGAAGAGTGCAAACACGGCTATCATCGTGTAGTAGCCGAAACGCTCACCAGTGTTGGCAAGCGCGAGAGCCCATAGGCCCTTGGGTTGTCCTTCAAACATAGATGGGGAGTGTTTTAGGTGAATAGATATTGTTTGTTGTTAATAGAGTTCGTCTTTTAGATATTGCGCTGTATAGCCACCGCCTGCCTTGACGACGGCTTCGGGAGTGCCTTGCGCCACTACGGTGCCGCCGCCACGGCCGCCTTCGGGCCCCATGTCGATGAGGTAGTCGGCCGTCTTGATGACATCGAGGTTGTGCTCTATTACGACGACGGTGTTGCCGCGCTCCACCAGTTGTTGGAGCACACCGAGCAGCACGCGGATGTCTTCGAAGTGCAGCCCCGTGGTAGGTTCGTCGAGAACGTAGAGCGTACGCCCTGTGTCGCGGCGTGCGAGTTCGGTAGCCAATTTTACGCGTTGGCTCTCGCCGCCCGATAGCGTGGTAGATGACTGTCCCAGCTTGATGTAACCCAAGCCCACCTCTTGCAGCACCTTTATCTTATGGAGTATGGTGGGCACGGCGGCGAAGAACTCACAGGCTTGGTTGATGGTCATGTCGAGCACGTCGCCAATGGACTTTCCCTTGTAGCGCACTTCCAGCGTCTCGCGGTTGTAACGTTTGCCCGAGCAGTCTTCACACGGTGTATAGACATCGGGCAGGAAGTTCATCTCGATGGTCTTGTAGCCATTGCCCTTGCAGGTTTCGCAGCGGCCACCCTTGACATTGAAGGAGAAACGCCCGGGCTTGTAGCCGCGTATCTTGGCCTCGGGCAGGGCTACGAAGAGGGCGCGGATGTCGCTGAACACGCCAGTGTAGGTCGCAGGGTTGCTGCGCGGTGTGCGCCCTATGGGGCTTTGATCGACTGCCACGACTTTGTCGAGGTGTTCCAAACCCTCTATACTGCCGTAGGGCAGGGGCTCTTTCTGCGCATGGTAGAAGTGCTGCGTGAGGATGGGAAGCAGGGTAGCGCTGATGAGCGACGACTTGCCGCTGCCAGAGACTCCCGTGATGCAGATGAACGTACCCAGCGGCAAGGAGATGCTGACATCGTTGAGATTGTTACCCCTTGCGTGTCGAAGAGTGAGGTGATGCCCGTTGCCGGCTCTGCGCAGATCGGGAACGGCGATTTGGCGGCGGCCGTTGAGATAGTCGGCCGTCAAGGTCTGCTCCCGTAGCATCGCCTTGGGCGTGCCTTGATAGACCACTTGTCCGCCGAAACGGCCTGCGCGTGGCCCCATGTCGATGATGTAGTCGGCGGCCAACATCATGTCGCGGTCGTGCTCTACGACGACCACAGTGTTGCCCGTGTCGCGCAGTTGGCAGAGCGAGTGGATGAGGCGCACGTTGTCGCGCTGATGCAACCCTATGGAGGGCTCATCGAGGATATAGAGCACATTGACCAACTGGCTGCCTATCTGTGTAGCCAGTCGTATGCGCTGGCTCTCACCGCCCGAGAGCGAGCCTGCGCTACGAGCGAGACAGAGGTAGTCGAGGCCGACATCGAGGAGAAAGCGCAAGCGGGTGCGCAGTTCCTTTAATATCTCGTGGGCGATGGCGGCTTCTTTCTGCGGCAGCCGGTCTTCCAGCTCTTCCATCCAGTCGTAGAGCTCCGCGATGTCCATCGAGGCAAGTTCGTGGATGTTCTTGCCGTCGAGACGGTAGGAGAGGCTTCGGCATTGAGACGTGCGCTGTGACACAGCGGACATTCTGCTGTGCTGTTGAACTGGT
>JAGHRU010000232.1 GCA_018066225.1 Candidatus Equimonas enterica | reverse complement strand
CGAGTTCCTCGCAGCTGACCTCATAAGCCTTGCTCAGACCTTCGTGGGTGGCGTACATCATGGTGCCGACACGCTCGTAGTCGCCTGCCTTGAGCGCATCGCACACGGCGAGGACACGCTCCATCTCGCCGATGACATATTGCGCGCGTTTGTACTGCTCCTCGGTGAGTTCTGCCTTGACTGCTTCGAGCATCTCCATAGTGGCATCGCGCAACGTCTGCACATCGGGATAACGCTTGGCGATGATGGCTGCCGCTTGTTCGCAAGCCTCGCGGCGTTCGTTGTAGGGAGAGCCTACCAGTTCGTGCTTGACGCAACTATTGACCAGCACAAGCTGGTAACCCTTGGGAGCCCAGGGGAAGTATTCAAATTCGCCCGAGCGGCAGTCGAGACGCATGAGGCTGCCTTTCTTGCCATGGACCGAGGCGAACTGGTCCATAATGCCGCAGTTGCAGCCGACGTACTTGTGCTCGGTGCGCTGGCCTACGCGTGCCAACTCCATAGGCGCGATGCCGCCGCCGGCGAAGAGGTCGTTGAGCGCGAAGGCGAAGCAACTTTCGAGGGCTGCGCTGCTGCTCATGCCTGCTCCCAAGGGGACGTCTCCAGCGAAGGCAGCGTTGAAGCCGGCCACCTTCACGCCGAGCGCCATCATCTCGCGGCAAACACCGTAGATGTAGCGTGCCCAAGTGGCGCGAGGCCCCTCGGTGTCGTTGAGGTCAAACTGCACACGATCTTTGTAGTCGATGCTGTAAAGATCGACAGTGTTTGTGCCGTTGGGGCGCAACTCGGCGATAATGCCTTGCTCCACTGCGCCGGGGAAGACATAGCCGTTATTGTAGTCCGTGTGTTCGCCAATGAGGTTGATGCGGCCGGGGCTGGCATAGACGCTGCCCGTCGCGCCGTCGAAGTGCTTGATGAAGCGGCTGCGAACATCTTCAAGAGTGAGTTTCATGGGGAGGTGTGATGTAAAAAGAGTAAATAGATGTGATGAGGTGACTACTTCTTGACGCGGCTACCGATGAGCGCGTAGAAGAGGATGTAGGCTGCGCAGCCGAGGACAACCCAATAGGATGTCATGTAACTGTGCGTCAGATCGGCTATGTAGCCCTGCAAGGGGATGAGGACGGCGCAACCGAAGACCATGGTCATGAAGATGCCAGAGGCGATGGCCGTATATTTGCCAAGCCCCTCTACGGCCATGTTGAAGATGCCACCCCACATCACGCTTGTGCACAGACCGATGAGCAGGAAGGCAAAGATGCCTACGGGCACTTCGGCCCAGATGATGCTGAGATTGGCCCAGTCGATGCCAGGTACGCTGACCGTGTTGTCGGCCGGGGCAAACATGCCGAAGAGAATGAGGCCGATGGCAACAGTGGCTACCGTGGTGATGAGCACGCGGCTGCTGACTTTACCGCCGATGATGCCACCCACGAGACGGCCGAAGAGCATCATGAGCCAATAGACAGCCACGATGAGACCCACGATGTTGGCATCCATGCCCAGTCCCGGCGTGGCATCGGTGGGCGCAGCCGTGAGGTATTGCAGGATGTAGGTGGGCGGACCGACTTCCAGACCCATGTAGAGGAAGATACCCAGTACGCCGAGCACGAAGTGGCGGTAGGAGAGCGCGCCCTTGATGAGGCTCGTATCGACGGGAGCCTGCTCGGGTTCTTCTATCTTGGTGAAGGCGATGATAACAAAAGCGATGGCAAAGATGGCGAGGGCTATCATCAAAGCCGGTGTGGCGTTGGCGATATGTGCCTTGCTGACATCGCCGATGAGCGCGCCCATGAGGATATAGACGCAGACAGCGGCACTGCTGTTGAAGACGCCACCAATCTGGATGAGTTGGTTGCCTTTGTTACCACCTCCGCCGAGGAGATTGAGCATAGGATTGACCACGCAGTTGAGGATACACATCGTGAAGCCGCTGATGAAGGCACCGATGAGATAGACCACGAAAGCCAGTTCGCGGCTTGTGTGGCCGCTGTACCACTGCACAAGGATGCCGATGATACCTATGATGAGGCCGATGAGGGCGGTTCGCTTGTAACCGACCTTGGAGATAAGCATACCTGCGGGTATGCCCATGACGAGATAGGCGATGAAGTTGCCGACGTTGCCTATCTGGGCAGCGAAGTTGGACGCGCCAAAGTCGTTTTTCACGATGATGGCCATCGGTGAGCAGAGGTTGGTCACGAAGGCTATCATGGCGAAGAGGGCAATCATGATGATGATGGCTGCCCATTGTTTGGATTTCTGAGCCATAGTAAGGGAGTTTGAGGATTAGTCGTTGGGGAATAGGGGAGAACGAAGAAAGATGAAGGGCTTAAGGCATTAGGGCTGTGCGGTGCGCTGTGGGGCACACCGATGAGCCGCAATCCCTTAAGCCCTTACATTAAAGTCGTAAGTACGTCTTATTCGGCATCGAAGCGATAGACGGTCTTCTGCTTATATACCTCGCCCGGCTGGAGAACAACGCTGGGGAAGTAAGGATGATTGGGGCTGTCGGGGAAGTGCTGAGCCTCGAAGCAGAGCGCAGAACGGGCGGGGAACTTGTCCATCTTGGAGAAGTTGGCCGTGTAGAACTGCAAGCCCGGCTCGGTGGTGAGTACTTCCATGATGCGACCCGTGGTAGGCTCGCAGACGCGGGCTGCCAGAGCAAACTCGCCTTCCTGCTGCTTGCGGAGCACGAAGCAGTGGTCGTAGCCACCAGCCAGCTTGATTTGCTCGCAGTCGCAACCCAACTTGTCGCTAACGGCGTGGGCAGCGCGGAAGTCCATGCAGGTGCCTTCGACAGCGCGGATTTCGCCCGTAGGAATCATCTTGTCACCTATGGGGAGGAAGTAGTCGGCGTTGATCATCACTTGCTGCTCCATAGCAGAAGTGGTGGGAGCACCTACGCCTTGGAGGCAGAAGAAGCCGTGGTGCGTCATGTTTACCAAGGTCTTCTTGTTGGTCGTGCCGCGATAGTCGATGTAGAGCTCGTTGTCGTCGGTCCAGCTGTAGCGCACAGCCATCGTGAGTTCGCCGGGGAAGCCTTCTTCGTAGTAGGCACTGACATAGCGCAGTACGAGGGTCTGGTCGCCCACCTGCTCTGCGTCCCACACACGAGCGTGGAAGCCCGTAGGACCACCGTGGAGGTGGTTGCCGCCGCAGTTGGTGGCCACGTTGTACTCCTTGCCGTTGAGGTGGAACTTGCCGCCTGCGATGCGGCCAGCGTAGCGGCCTACAAGGGTGGAGAGGAAAGGCTCGGAGGCCTGCTGATAAGCCTCGATGGAGTCGTAGCCTTGGATGACATTGGCCAGTTTTCCGTCGCGGTCGGGCACCATGATGGCCACGATAGCACCGCCGTAGTTGGTGACGGCCACTTCGTAGCCATTCTTATTTTTAAGGATGAAGAGGTCTGTTTCTTTGCCGTCGATAACTCGCTGGAAGTTAGCACGGCAGAGACCGCTGATGGTTTCTTTGTTATCCATAATCGTTGTGGTATTTTAGGGTTTATAGAATTTCTTTTTGCAAATTTGCAACTTATTTCCGACATGACAAAGCATTTGCAGCATTTTTTGTCAATAAGCCCTCAAAAGGTGCTGTAAGTGGCCATATAGGCTGGGCTGCGCGTGCAGAGAAAGTGGGTCGAGTGGTGAGGGAAAAATAACGGCCAAGAAAGAGGCTGAAAACTATCTGCCCTTGTCGTGAAAACTATCTGCCCAGACGCGACGAACTATCTGCCCTTGTCGTGCGAACGCTCTGCCCTTGTCGCAAAAGGTGCCTTACCGATGCCCCAAGCCAGCAGCGGCGTACCGATGAGCACCACCGCCAAGTAGAGCGCGAGTGAAGGCACGCCATAGCATTGCAGCAGGCAGGACTGGGCGAGGTAGAAAGCAAGGCTGTTGGTGCCTATGAAGGTGAGCAGAGGATGACGCAGCGTGATGTGGCTGGCAACGACTACGGCGAGCAAGGCGAAAAGTAGGCCGCACGCAATCATGACGCAAGGCGTCAGCCACGGCTTGACGGCGGCAAGGCAATAGTGCGAGAGCCCGTAGGTCTGCCCAGCGTAAGCCAAGAGCAACAAGGCCGAGAGTACGATAAGGGTGCGTCGCGTCAGAAGGCGCGTGAGTGCTTCGCGGCAGTGGGCACAGAGCATGCCAAGGGGAAAGCAGAGGACGCTGTTGTGCCAGTTGCTCCCCATATCCATATAAAGGGCAAAGGCTATCCAGCCGATGACAAAGAGAGCGATGAGCGCGATGCGACGCTGCGCTGATGAGGTGAAAAGGCTGACGAGATAGGTCAGAAGATACAAGGCAATGATGACCTTGAAGAACCATACGTTGCCGCCGATAGGGAGCGAGAGGCTGCCGAGCGAAGAGAGCACAGCGGTTAGGCTCTGCGGTACTTCGCAGCCTATGCCGAAGCGTTGCACATCACAGAGAAGCACCAAGAGCGCGGTAAACAACCCAAGGCGCAAGAAAGGCAACAGCAGACGGAAGAGACGGCTGCCGACGTAGCCCACCGACAAGGTATGGCACGACGCTTGCTCCCGTGCGAGGGAGCAGTGCACGCCATAGCCCGAGAGTAAGAAAAAGACAGCGGTGCAGAGATAACCGAGGCTCTGCATGAGGATGGCGACGAGCATCGGATAATGTACAGCGTACTGCATCGCTGTGTATTGAAACACATGATGCAGTACGATGAATGTCATACAAAGACCGCGCAAGGTATAGCAGTCTTCGCGCATAAAAAGGGAACGCATGAGGCTCAAGAAGCGTTAAAACTCTTGCCAAGATTTAATCTCCAAGCTGCTGAGCGGCGTAGTGCAGAAGGCTTGGATGAAGGCAGAGGCTAAACGCGCATTGGTGATGAGCGGCACGTTGAGGTCCACTGCGGCACGGCGTATCTTATAGCCGTTGGTGATTTCGCCCGAAGAGAAGTTCTTGTGGACATTGACCACCAAGTCTATCTTGCGCTCGTGGAGCAAATCAAGAGCATAGGGAACACCCTCTTCGGCAGGCTCATCGGGCCACAGCACGCGCTGCGTCGCGATGCCTTCTTCGGCCAGATAGCGTGCAGTGCCGCCAGTGGCGTAGAGCGTGAAGCCGTTGTCGTAGAGCGTGCGAGAGGCTTCGAGCATCTCTGCCTTTTGCTTGCCATCGCCGTTGGAGAGCAAGACGCTGCCCTTGGTGCCGTCAGCATGGATAGGCAGACGGTGACCGACGCTGAGCATGGATTTCAGCAACGCGCTGCGCGCATCGCCACCGAGGCAGCCGACTTCGCCCGTGGAGGCCATATCGACGCCGAGTACGGGGTCGGCTTTCTGCAAGCGATTGAAGGAGAATTGTGAAGCCTTGATGCCGACGTAGTCAAGGTCGAAGAGCGACTTCGAGGGTTTCTCAACGGGCAGACCGAGCATGATGCGCGTGGCAAGCTCGATGAGATTGACCTTGAGCACCTTGCTCACGAAGGGGAAAGAGCGGGAGGCACGCAGGTTGCACTCGATGACTTTGATGTCGTTCTCCTTGGCGAGATATTGAATGTTGAAAGGACCCGAGATGTGGAGTTCCCTGGCGATTTGCTTCGATATCTTCTTGATGCGTCGGGCTGTCTCGACATAAAGCTTCTGCGGCGGGAACTGGATGGTGGCATCGCCAGAGTGGACACCCGCATACTCGATATGCTCGGAGATGGCATAGGCGATGATTTCGCCATCCTTGGCCACGGCGTCCATCTCCACCTCCTTGGCGTGCTGCATAAACTGGCTCACCACGACCGGATGCTTCTTGCTTACGTTGGCGGCGAGGGTGAGGAAGTGCTCAAGGTCGCGCTGGTTGCTGCACACGTTCATGGCAGCGCCCGAGAGAACATAGGACGGACGCACCAGGACGGGGAAGCCGACACGCTCGATGAAGCCGTTGATGTCTTCCATAGAGGTCAGCGCAGCCCACTGCGGCTGATCGACGCCGATGCGGTCGAGCATGGCGGAGAATTTGTCACGGTCTTCGGCGTTGTCGATATATTTAGCCTGCGTGCCGAGGAGGGGAACACGCTCGGCATCAAGACGCATGGCGAGATTGTTGGGAATCTGACCGCCTGTGCTGACGACGACGCCATAGGGCGTTTCGAGGTCGATGATGTCGAGCACGCGCTCAAAGGTCAGTTCGTCAAAGTAGAGACGGTCGCACATGTCGTAGTCTGTCGAGACAGTCTCGGGGTTGTAATTGATCATGATGGAGCGGTAGCCCTCCTTGCGGATGGTGTCGAGGGCCTGCACGCCACACCAGTCAAACTCTACGGAGGAGCCGATGCGGTATGCACCGCTACCCAAGACGATGACGCTACGCTTGTCGTTCTCGAAGTTGATGTCATGCGCCACACCCGAATAGGTGAGGTAGAGGTAGTTGGTCTGGGCTGGATATTCGGCAGCCAGCGTGTCGATTTGCTTAACATACGGCACGATACCTGCTCTTTTGCGACGCTCGCGGATGACGAGTTGTGCGCGCTCTATGTCCATCTCCTTTTCCATGCCAAGGGCGCGGGCTATCTGGAAGTCCGTGAAGCCTTGACGCTTGGCGAGCGATAGGAGGTCGTTGTCGAGCACATTGATGTTGCCCAACGCACGGAGGCGGCGATCGGTCTCGTGGATGTTGTGCAACTTCTGCAAGAACCAGCGGTCTATCTTCGTCAGTTCGTAGATTTGATCTACCGTGTAGCCTTGGTCGAAAGCCTTCTCAATGACAAAGATACGCTTGTCGGTTGGCGCTGTCAGGGCTTCATCGACGTTGTCTATGGTGAGTTCCTTGTTATCAACGAAGCCGTGCATGCCTTGGCCTATCATGCGCAGTCCTTTCTGGATAACCTCCTCGAAGGTGCGACCTATGGCCATGACGTCCCCCACCGACTTCATCGAGGAC
>JAGHRU010000185.1 GCA_018066225.1 Candidatus Equimonas enterica | reverse complement strand
CCTCTTCGTTGTGGACGCTATGACAGGTCAGGATGCCGTCAATACGGCCAAAGCCTTCAATGAGCGTACTGACTACGACGGCGTAGTGCTGACCAAGTTGGACGGTGATACACGTGGTGGTGCTGCCCTTTCCATTCGTTCTGTTGTCAATAAGCCCATCAAGTTTGTGGGTATGGGAGAGAAGATGAACGCTATCGATGTGTTCCATCCAGCCCGTATGGCCGACCGTATCCTCGGTATGGGTGACATCGTCAGCCTTGTAGAGCGTGCCCAGGAGCAGTATGATGAGGAAGAAGCGCGTAAGTTGCAGCGCAAGATACAGAAGAACAAGTTTGACTTCAACGACTTCTACACGCAAATCCAGCAAATC
Source organism: Candidatus Equimonas enterica (assembly GCA_018066225.1). GTDB lineage: Bacteria > Bacteroidota > Bacteroidia > Bacteroidales > Bacteroidaceae > Alloprevotella > Alloprevotella enterica. The sequence goes on along the minus strand of JAGHRU010000185.1, from coordinate 5,335 downwards.
AAGAAGATGGGCAACATCAAGGACCTTGCGTCCATGATACCCGGCGTGGGTAAAGCCTTAAAGGATGTAGAAATCAGCGACGACGCTTTCAAGAGCATTGAGGCCATCATACTCTCCATGACGCCTTACGAGCGTCAGCATCCCGAAGTGCTCAACGGCTCACGCAAGCAGCGCATAGCCAAGGGTAGCGGTACGGATATTCAAGAGGTCGGTCGCCTGCTCAAGCAGTTTGAGCAGATGCGCAAGATGATGCGCATGATGACGGGTGGCGGCATGAAGCAGATGATGGCAAAAATGCCGAAGGGGATGATGCCCAAGGCTTAAATGTAACATAAAGATAAATAGCAATGGTAATTATAGACGGTAAGGCAACGGCGGCCGCCATAAAGGCCGAGATTGCCGCACAAGTGAAAGACATCGTAGCATCGGGTGGCAGACCACCGCATTTGGGGGCTATCCTCGTAGGGCACGATGGTGGTAGCGAAACTTATGTGCACAACAAGGTGTTGGCCTGCGAGGCTTGCGGCTTTCGAAGCACGCTGATACGCTTGGAAGACGACATCACGGAGGGCGAACTACTCGACAAAATACACGAACTCAATGCAGACGATGAGGTCGATGGCTTCATCGTGCAGTTGCCGCTGCCGGCTCACATCAACGAGCGTCGCATCATAGAGGCGATAGATTATCGTAAGGATGTCGATGGTTTCCATCCCATCAACATCGGTCGTATGGCTTTGGGCATGCCCAGTTTTATCTCCGCTACGCCCAAGGGCATCTATACCCTGATGCAGCGTTATGGCATAGAGACCTCGGGCAAGAAGTGCGTCATCTTGGGGCGCAGCAACATAGTAGGCCAACCGATGGCACAACTGATGATGCAGAAGAAGATGGGCGATGCCACGGTGACGGTATGCCACAGCCATTCGGCCAATATCAAGGAGGAGTGTCTGCAAGCCGACATCATCATTGCCGCCATTGGTCGTCCGCAGTTCTTGACGGCCGATATGGTCAAGCCTGGTGCTGTTGTCATCGATGTGGGGACGACGCGTGTTGCCGATGCATCGCGTCCCAAGGGTTTCCGCCTTTCGGGCGATGTCGATTTCGAGCACGTCGCACCGCTGTGCTCTGCCATCACCCCCGTGCCGGGCGGTGTAGGCCCGATGACCATCTGCATGCTGATGCTCAACACCCTTGCGGCTGCAAGGCATGAATACTTCAAATAAAGCAAACGAGAGGAGAGTTCCATGTGGGAAATCTCCTCTCGTTTAGAGCCTCTTGTCGGATTCGAACCAACGACCCCGAGATTACAAATCACGTGCTCTGGCCAACTGAGCTAAAGAGGCGGGTGGGTAAGCTCACTGTGCCGCGCCGCAACGACTTTCTACCTTTGCTGCGGTCAAGCCCTGGAGGGTTTGAAAGGAGCAAGCCGCACAGCACTTACCCGTGTAGCACATCTCTTGTGACGCCTCGACAGGGAGGCTATCGGCTGAAATGCGGTGCAAAATTACGCATTTTTGATGTAGTGACAAAGCCTTTTGCAGAAAAAATGCAGTAAAAACCGTTTTTTTTGTCCTTGCGAGGGCAGGGGAGAGAAATTCTTTGTAACTTTGCGCACGGTCTATGGCCGCATTTGGATAGTGCATAAGCAATTTCAATATAATTTTAATCATAAACCTAACCACATGTTGAAGAAATTTACTTCTATTGTACTGGCTGCAACTGGGGCATTCTTGATGCTTGCCACGCCTGCGGCCGCGCAAAACACGGGGTCGCGTATTCGCTTGCAGGCGAAGCCTACTGTCCGTGTCAAGAAAGGTGCTTCGCAGGATGTGAAGCCCAACGTGATTTCCTTGGACAAAGTGGGTGGCGTGCTTCATGCCAGCCCGCTTTCGAGTGAAGAATGGCCTACCGAGGTGATAGAGACCATGTATGGTCCGCAAGAGGTCAGCATACCGAAGTATGGTGCCTACGCGATGAGCCTTACGTCGCCCGTATCCTTCAATTCGCTCGTGCTCAACGACAAACTCAACGCTTACTATGGTGGCTTCTGGGCCAATGGTAAGTTCTATGTCATCGCGCCCGAGATGATGATGGGCGAGCTCTTGGCCATGCACTACTACACCTTCGATGGCACGACCTACGAGTTGCTCAATGAAGAAGAAATCAATGATGCCACCGTATGTTCCTCCGACCTTGCTTACGATGAGACCACTGGCTTGGTCTATGGCTCTTTCTGCGACCGACCCGGCCTCGATGGCGCATGGCACTGGGGCTCTTTCAATCCTGAGACCAAGGAGAAGGTGGCTATTGCCGACATCGACCTGCCCTTTTTGATGGTGGGTATCAACTCTCGTGGTCAGGCTTATGGCGTGGACTACAACGGCTACTTCTACAGCATCGAAAAGACTACGGGTGCGCTGACGTGCATCGGCTACACAGGCGTTGCCACCAAGTACCTCCAGAGCGGTGGCTTCGACACGCACAACGACCGCCTCTACTGGGTGCCCAACTTCATGGAGGGTGAGGACTGGTCCGCCAAGAGTGCGCTCTTCGAGATCAACGTTCACGATGGTAAGGCTACGCGCATCGGCGATATGCCGGGCAACGCTGCACTTGGTGCACTCTATCAGCCCAGCAACGCTGCCGCTGACAAGGCTCCTGCCGCCGTTTCTGACCTCGTAGTTAAATGTCTCGAAGGTACCCAAACTTGTGAAATGACGTACACCGCACCTGCCAAGACCCATGATGGTTCTGCTTTGAGCGGCGCTCTTTCTCACAAACTTATTTTGGATAATGAATATGATAAGCCCTTTATGGAGACAAGTTATCAGGCAGGTCAAACTGTTACGTATAAAGCGAAATTAGGAGAGCGCGGTTACCACTCTTTCAGAGTCTATTTTACCAACGATGCAGGTGAGAGTGCTGCTGCACAGGCCTACTTGTGGGTTGGCTTCGACGGTCCTGCTGCCGTTGGCAACCTCACCGCTACGGAGAATGACAAGAAGGTGCACGTTAGTTGGACCGCGCCTACCACGGGTGAGCACGACGGCTACTTCGATCCTGCCACGCTGACCTACGACATCGTGCGTCAGCCCGATGGTAAGATCATCGGTACGGATGTCACCTACACCGAGTTTGACGACGTCATCGAGAGCGATGCACTGACTTGCTACACCTACCACATCACGCCCAAGGCCAGTGGCTGCACGGGTGTAGAGGCTCGCACCGATGGCTTGACGGTCGGCAGCAGCGTGGCTCTGCCCTACGAGTGCCGTTTCTCCTACAACGACTTCCAGTTGCTCAACATCATCGATGCCAACCACGATGGCAACACGTGGAAGGAAGAAGATGGTAAGGCTACCTATACCTATGGCGCACAAGACGCTTACGACTGGCTCGTAACGCCTCCTCTGCATGTAGAGAAGGACAAGATGTATCGCTTCAACTTCGTGGTGGAGAACCCCGACTATGAGTTCCACGAAGAGGTGCTTACCGTCGCTATTGGCAACAATCCCGATCCCGAGACCTTCACCGTGAAGGCACTCGATAATGCTGTCGTTCCTTGCGCGCTCGAGCCTTTTGAATTCTACTTCACGGCCGACGAAACGGGCGACCTCTACATCGGCTTCCTCTGCACCAGCCCTGTTGATGGCTACAAACTCCGCCTCTCCGAAATCACCTTCGCCGACGGTCCTACTGATGCTTGCCCTGCACAGCCTGTGCTTGAGGCCAAGCCTATCGGTCTGGAAAACAAGGCCGAACTGACCATCAGCCACGACGGTAAGACGATGGACGGCAAAAGCACCACGCTCAGCCGCTTCGACATCTACCGTGACAATAAGAAGATTGGCAGCATCGACAATCCTTCCAGCAACGAGACCTACATCGACGAGAATGCTGGTCACGACAACTACATCTTCTACAAGGTCGTGCCTGTCAATGAGGTGGGCGAGGGCTTCAGCAACTCTGCTTTCACCTATCTTGGCCCCGACGACCCCACTGCGCCTACCAATATCCGTGGTGAGTTTATCCCCGGCGAGGGCTACAAGTTGGAGTGGGATGCTCCCGTAGTAGGTGAGCACGGCGGTAATGTCGATACCGATGAGTTGGTTTACGACATCTATCGCTACGACAACTTCGCCACTTCCTTCGACAAGGATTACAACAGCGGTGCTTGGCGTCAGGACATCGAGGGTACTTCCCAGGTGATGCCTTTGGAGTATCCCGAGAATCCTACGTTCTATCAGTTCAGAGTCATGAGCTGGAGTTATAATCTGGGTCGCGGTCAGGACAAGATGACCGACTATCTCATCATGCTCAACGACCCCGCTAACTATCCGGCTCCTCTCGAGGACTGCTTCGATGGCGGTAAGACCCACTTCCCTTGGAGTGCATTCTCTTGGCAGTTCGGCCGCAACTACGGCTTCCGCGACTATGGTATGCGCTACGATAAGGCCAATGCCGTTACCGATGCTGCTGTGCCCTCTGTGGCCAACAGCCTCTTCACTGGCGCGCTCTCCATCAAGGGCAGCACCAAGCCTATGCTCTACTTCGGCTATGAGACCCACGCCGATGGCAATGGCGACTTCCTCAACATCAAGGTACAGCGCAACGCTGGTAGCGACATTACCACGGTGGCTCGTCTGCCTCTGGGCGGTGCCAACAGTTGGAAACTTGCTGAGATTGACCTCTCCGAATTCCTCGATGCCGAGTTCATCAACATCTATTTCGATGCCGAGGTGACCAATGGCAGTGGCACTGCTGTCGATGAAATCAAGATTGTGCGCGATCCTTCCGAGTTCGTCAATGGCATCGGTGAGATTGAGCTCCAAGGCAACGGCACCTTCGCTGGCCGTGTTTACAACGCCGCTGGTCAGGCCGTCAGCAAGAGCAACAAACTCCCCGCTGGCACCTACATCCTCAGTGGTGAAGGTAAGAACCGCAAGTTCCTCAGCAAGTAAAGTAGGGACTTCCCGATAGCAAAGGGCTATATGCCGCAGCTGCCATGCGTGGTGGCGCAGCATATAGCCCTTTTTCTTTTTCCGCGCGCCCGCGCGTATATGTTATATAAGTATAGCAGTCGTTTCCCATCTTCTGCCCTTACGCTTTCATTTTAGTGCCCATTAAAATTTATTTTACTGCCCTCTAAAATCGATTTTACTGCCCAGTAAAATGCAGCGGCCTGTCCTTGTTGTGGCTGTTCTGTCACCTTTGCCTTGCAATTTTGAGCCTGCAAGGCATTATTTTTGCTGCTTTAACATTTATTAACGCCTTCGGGGGGGTAAAATCAAGATTTTAAGTAATTTTGCTGGCGAATTGCGGAGGTTGTGGC
>JAGHRU010000096.1 GCA_018066225.1 Candidatus Equimonas enterica | reverse complement strand
CTGACAGAAGCCCTAATGCTGCGGGCAGCGTGCCACGACCGCACAGGCCGCAAAGACTTGGCGGTGAACGACCTGCGACGCATACTCAACAGCCACCCCGCCGACACCACGGCCGCACTGCTGCTCGCCATCACCGAAGCCGAACTGCATGAGCTATCCGAGCGTTATGACGCAGCAGCCGATGCCTACACGACGGCCATCGCCCTCACACCACGCGACGGCACCCTCTATGCAGCACGCGCACGCTGCTATGCCAAGCGTCGGCAAAGAGGCTTGGCACGCAAGGACCTGGAGACCGCCCGCGACTGCGGCCTCAGCCTCGGAGAACTGCAACCCATCTACGACCTCATACGCCCCTGACGCCTATGCTCCGCCGCACCCTACTCCTCCTACTACTGACCGCAACACTCTCGGCCGCCGCCCAGTGGCCTTTAAGCCCACGCCGGGAAACCCCAGAGCGCGAAGTACGCGCCGTGTGGCTCACCACGCTGATGGGGCTGGACTGGCCGCGCACCACCGACATGGCGGCACAGCAGGCTGCACTCACGACCATGCTCGACGACCTGCAAGCAGCAGGCATCAACACCGTCCTCTTTCAGACGAGAGTGCGTGGCACGACAGCCTATCCCTCGGCCATAGAGCCATGGGACGGCGCCTTTACGGGCAAGGCAGGCTGTGCGCCCGACTACGATGTGCTGCGCTTTGCCATCAACGCGTGTCATCAGCGCGGCATGGAGTTCCACGCTTGGGTGGTGTGCTACCCCGTCTGCAAAGTCACTGTGACCAAGGTGCTGGGCAAAGAGAGCATCGTGAGGCGTCACCCCGAGATGGTGCAGCGCTGCGGTGACCAATGGATGCTCGACCCCGGCGTGCCCGGCGTGGCCGACTACCTGGCCAGTCTGTGCCGCGAGATTGTGACCCTCTACGATGTCGATGGCCTTCACCTCGACTACATTCGCTACCCCGAGCACGGCATCGCCTTCGACGACACCAAGACCTACCGACGCTACGGCCAGGGCGTACCCAAAGCCCAGTGGCGACGCGACAACGTGAGCCGCACCGTGGAAGCCATCGCACAGCAAGTGCGTGCTGTCCGTCCGTGGGTGAAAATCTCGTGTTCGCCCGTAGGGAAATACGCCGATTTACCGCGTCAGAGCAGCCGAGGGTGGAATGCCCGCGACGCTGTGGCGCAAGACGCGATGCTGTGGCTCCAACGCGGCTGGATGGACATGCTGATGCCGATGATGTACTTCGACGGCGACCACTTCTATCCTTTCCTCGTTGATTGGATGGAAAGGGCAGCAGAGGTGGCTGGCGGCCGCCTCATCGTGCCGGGACTGGGCATCTACCTGCTCTCGCCACGCGAGAAAGACTGGCCGCTGACGGCCATCACGCGCCAACTCCACACCCTGCGCGGCCTCGGCGCAGGCGGTGCGGCCTATTTCCGCACCCGATTTCTGACAGACGACCAGAAGGGACTCCTCTCCTTCCTGCGCCACGACTACTACCTGCGGCCAGCACTGCCGCCTGCCATGACTTGGCTGGACGACACGCCGCCTGCCCAGCCCCGCTACACGGTGACGCGGCAAGGCGACACCCCTTCGCTGCCACCGCTGCTACGGGGTGCTACCACCCTCCACTTCGCGTGGGAAAACATCGTCGAGCCGACGCCCATCACCTACAACATCTACCGCCTTGACGGCACAGAGCGGGTGCTCATCGCCCACCACCTGCAAGGCACAAGTTACGACTACACACCACCGCTGCCCAGCCTCCTCGACGCCAAGTACGAGGTGGTGGCTATGGATGCCTATGGCAACGAGAGCCGCAGCGGCACATTATAAACTCCCTAAACACTTACAACTATGAAGCATTTTACGCTCCTTATCTGCACATGGCTGATGGCAGTCATCGCCATGGCACAAACGACGCCTACGGGTCAGATAGACAAGACCAAAACCGCACTGACAGCCACAAAAGTCGTGATGCAGACCCCGCACAGGGCTGACGCAGGACAGTCTGTCACGGCAATCGCCGAGCAGCCCGAGGGCGTGGTGAAGACCTACAAGCGTAGCGGTAACTACTATTTCGAGGACTGGGACGGCATCTACCGCGCCGAACAGACGGGGGCTACCAACATCGTCTTCGGCGATGGCCGTGAGGTGTATGTGCAAAACGTCTTGTACAGCATCAACTCTGGCCTCTGGATGCGCGGCACCCTCAGCGAAGACGGCAAGACCATCACCATCCCCGCAGGGCAGTCCGTAGAGACCTACACCGCCTACTGCTACGACGAAGAACTCGAAGACTACGTGGCCATCGATGGCGAACTGCGGCTGTGCATGATGCAGAGCCAAGAGACGGCAGAGGGCAATACCTTCGTAGAAATCCCTGACCAGCCCATCGTGTATGCCATCGACGGCGATGTCATCACGCTGCAAGGCACACAGGAGGACGAGACTATCATCGGCGCAGTCTATACAGGCTTTGACGAGAAATACGACATCAACGGCCACTGGGCCTGCATCGGCGAATACGGCACCACCTTCACCCGCTTCAACGAGACGCTCGTCGCCTTGCCCGATGGCTTGACTCCCGAAACCTTCACCATGAAGACCAAAGACATCTACACGGAGGGGAACTACGAGAACGCCCTCGTGCAGATGGCCTTTGCCGGCGACGAGGTTTATCTCGGCGCGTTCAGCACATCGCTGCCCGAGGCTTGGGTCAAGGGCAAGATAGTAGGCGATAAGATCGTCTTCCCCAGCCGGCAATACATAGGCATCGCCTACGGCTACATCTGCTACTTCATCGGTGCACACTACGACATCGCTATCGATGAGTATGGCGACCAAGGCTACCGCTACGCTTTCGACGATGCCTTTGTCTTCGACTACGACGCCGCTACCCGTAGCCTCACGCCGAGCATCAAGCAGACCGCCATCCTCGTCAATGCCAACGAGACCTTTGCTTATGCCTTCAACACCTACCACATGCCCGAGTTGAAGCCATATATAGAGGTAGCCGCCACTCCCGCTGCTCCCGAGTGGTACGACGTGGCCGACTTCTACGACCTCGAAGGCGACTACTGCCTCTCCGTCTATATCCCCACCATCGACACGGAGGGCAACTACATCAACCCCGACAAACTCTACTACACGCTCTATGTTGATGGCGCGCCCTATACCTTTGAGGCTGCACGCTACGAGCTGAGCGAAGACCTCGTGGAAGTGCCCATCACGCTTACGGGCAGCACCTTCTTGACCTCTTCCTACTTCGGCAACACCATCTACCTCCAAGAGATAGGGTTCAGCAAACTCGGTATCCAGAGCATCTACAAGGGCGGTGGCGAGGAGCACCGTTCGCCCATCGTGGAATACCTCCTCACCGACCTGCACACCGCAGAGATGACGCCCTGTGCCACGCCTGCTGCGACCTACAACCTCATGGGGCTTCGCGTCGGCAACGGCTACCGCGGTCTCGTCATCGCAAATGGCAGGAAGTTGCTCCGCAAATAGTCTTTTCTCTTACCTACTTATCCCTCATACCCTATGAACGTACTCCTCTTGGGCTCTGGCGGCCGCGAACACGCGCTGGCTTGGAAGATAGCCCAAAGCGAGCGTCTCGGCACGCTCTACATAGCCCCGGGCAACGCCGGGACAGCATCGGTGGGCACCAATGTGGCCCTCAAAGTAACGGACTTCGACGCCATCGCTGACTTCGTGCGCAGCCACGACGTGCAGATGGTGGTGGTAGGCCCCGAAGATCCCCTTGTCCGTGGCATCGCCGACTATTTCGCCGCCGACGCCACGCTGCGTGACGTTGCCCTCATCGGGCCTTCCAAGGCTGGCGCAGTGCTGGAAGGCAGCAAGGACTTCGCCAAGGCCTTCATGCGTCGTCACGGCATCCCTACGGCCGCCTACCAGACCTTCGACGGTACGCAGGTGGAGGCTGGTTGCCGCTTCCTTGAAACCTTGCAGCCGCCCTACGTGCTCAAAGCCGACGGCCTGTGCGCAGGCAAAGGCGTGCTCATCGTGCCCACACTCTCGGAGGCGCAGCGCGAACTGCGCGAGATGCTCAGCGGCATGTTTGGCACAGCCAGCAGCCGCGTCGTCATTGAGGAGTTCCTCAGCGGCATAGAGTGCTCCGTCTTCGTGCTGACCGACGGTAAGGACTACAAGATACTGCCCGAAGCGAAGGACTACAAGCGCATCGGCGAGGGCGACACCGGCCTCAACACTGGCGGCATGGGCAGCGTGTCGCCCGTGCCCTTTGCCGACGCGGCATGGATGGAGCGCGTGGAGCACGACATCATCCGCCCCACCGTGGAAGGTCTCGCCGCAGAGGGCATAGCCTACAAGGGCTTCATCTTCTTTGGCCTCATCAACTGCGACGGCGCGCCCAAGGTCATCGAGTACAACTGCCGCATGGGCGACCCCGAGACGGAGACGGTGATGCTGCGCCTCGACGCCGACATCCTCGACCTCTTTGAAGGCGTCGCCACAGGCACGCTCGCTGCACGAGAGTTGCGCCACGACCCACGCCACGCCGTCTGCGTGATGTGCGTCAGCGGTGGCTATCCGCAGCAGTATGCCAAAGGCTGCGTGATGACCGACACCGACGTGGAGGGCAGCATCGTCTTCCACGCGGGCACGGCACGAAATGCCGCGGGCGAACTCGTCACAAGTGGCGGGCGCGTCATCGCCGTGAGCAGCTACGGCGCGAGCCGTCAGGAAGCCCTGCAAAAGTCGATGGCAGGCGCAGCACAAATCCAGTACGAGGGCAAGTACTACCGCACCGACATCGGCTTCGACCTCCACGACTGACCACCGACCGTATATGACGCTGCGCAAGAGCATCGCCGAGAGTGCGATTACCCTGCCCACGATGGTCATCATCGCCATCGTAGCATGGGCACTGACCTCCCCCACCGACCCGCTGTCGTGGGTGGGGTTGGGGCTCACGCTATGCACCACCTTCGTGATGATGGAGTGGAACAACGTCTTCCAGTTGCTCCACATCCGCTCCCGACTGACCAGCACCTCCTTTCTGGCAATGGTGACGGCGACACCCCTGCTCCACGCCTTCGAGCCTTCGATGGTGGCGGCTCTGGCGTTGTTAGCGTGCTACTTCCTGCTCTTTCTCACCTATCAGCAGACCCACGGCGAGGGGCATACCTACTACGCCTTCCTCTGCCTATCGGTCGGCTGCGCCATCTTCCCGCCGCTGCTGCTGTCCGTGCCGCTGCTGTGGACGGCCATGGGCGTGTATCTGCGCAACCTCACGCCGCGCACGCTGATAGCCTCGCTGCTCGGTCTGCTCACGCCCTTGTGGCTCGGGCTTGCCGCAGCCTGCGTGAGCGACAGTGCCTGGGCTTGGGTGCAAGATGCCGTGACGGCGCAGTGGAACGCCTATGTCGGGTGGCACATCCTGGACGCTTACTATGTCGCGCCCCTCGACTTCGTACGCAGCCATCTCCCGTGGCTCGTCACGCTGCTACTCGTCGGACTGCTGACCATCTGCGGTGTGAGCCACTACCGCCGCAGTGCTTTCCGCGATAAGATACGCACGCGCATGTACTTTCGGCTGCTGACGCTGCAAATCCCCTTGGCCGTCGGCTTCATCGTCTGCTACCCCGACGTGCCGACGCTGACGCTGCGCCTGCTGCTGATGACGCTCGCACCCTTTGTGGCGCACTACTTCGCCCACGCTCGGGGGCGCGGTGCCGACCGCTGGTTTGTGGTCTGTATCGGCTTGCTCATCCTCCACTTCCTTGCCTACACGCTCGACCTATGGACCTACTGCAACTGCTGGTAGAATACGGCTACCTCGGCCTCTTCGTGGCCGCCTTCCTCGCAGGCAGCGTGCTCCCCTTCTCGAGCGAAGTGGTCATGGCTGGCCTTGCTGCCGCAGGCGCACGCCCAGCGGGCTTATTGCTCTGGGGCACTGCGGGCAACGTGCTCGGCTCGTGCCTCAACTACTACATCGGCACGCTCGGCCGCGAAGAGTGGATAGAGCGTTACGCCAAGGTCAATCACGAGAAACTCGAGCGCGGCAAGGCCTATGTGCGCCGCTATGGGGCTTGGGCTGGGCTATTAGCATGGATACCGCTGCTGGGTAGCCTCATCACGGTGTCGCTGGGCTTTCTGCGGGTCAATTTCCCGCTCACGCTGGCCACGATAACCTGCGGCAAAGTGGTCCGCTACTGGCTACTGCTGCTGGCCATAGGCTGCGTGCTGTGAGGACGAAACCGCCATTCAGACCAACCATAAATACAGACTCTAACGCGCCATAACGCGATTGGAAATAAGGACGCCGTGCTGCGTCCTTATTTTTTGTACCCCGAGGGCGAAAACACAAATACCTCACAGCCAACACCTTACGCTATCGCCACGAGCGGCACCCCATAAAGTGGCCTATTCATCGTGGGCAGAGCGCAGGGGAGAAACGCCGATGAAATGGGCATTTTCTGCGATTTCATCGCAAACTATATGCCCAGACGCGGCGCGCGACAAGGGCAGCGGCGTAAAACTGTCTGCCCTTATCGTGAGAGCAGCCTGCAAACGGAGCGGCCACTACCGCCTATTTCACCATGAACACAGCGGCGATACCAAGGCACATACGGCAGCAAGAAACCGAAAAAGTGACCAATGCCGCTCATCGCCTCTGGTGAAAGGAGAATTGCGCGAAGATGAAAAAAAGTCTGCAAAATCCTTCGTGATTTCTACGCTTTAGCGTAACTTTGCACACTGAAACCGTAAAAACAACACAATATCCATGTCCGACAAAAAACAAATTAAGACCGCCTTGGTATCTGTATTCCACAAGGACGGTCTGGAAGAACTCCTTGCCGAACTCCACAAGAACGGCGTCCGCTTCCTCTCCACTGGCGGCACGCAGCAGTTTATCGAGAGCCTCGGCTATCCCTGCCAGAAGGTGGAAGATGTCACAACCTACCCGAGCATCCTCGGCGGCCGCGTCAAGACGCTGCACCCCAAGGTGTTTGGCGGCATCCTCGGCCGTCGTGAACTCGAAAGCGACCGCGCCCAGATGGCCGAATATGACATTCCCGAGATCGACCTCGTCGTGGTGGATCTCTACCCCTTCGAGCAGACCGTAGCAAGCGGTGCCTCAGAGGCCGACATCATCGAGAAGATAGACATCGGCGGCATATCCCTCATCCGCGCTGGCGCAAAGAACTACAACGACGTCGTCATCATACCCTCCAAGGCAGAGTATGCCCCGCTGCTCGACATCGTGCGCCGCCAAGGCGCAGCGACCACGCTGGAACAACGCCGTGAGTTTGCCACCAAGGCCTTCGGCGTCAGCAGCCACTACGACACGGCTATTCACTCTTGGTTTACGAAATAACACCACACACCGCTATGGGATTTTTCTCTTCCTTATTTTCGATGAAGCGCGAACTCGCCATCGACCTCGGTACGGCCAACACCATCATCATACAAAACGGCGAAATCGTTGTCAATGAGCCTTCGGTGGTCGCGCTCGACCCCAACAACGACAAGATGGTCGCCGTAGGCGGTACGGCCAAGTTGATGTATGAGAAATCGGGCAACAAGCACCGCGTCATCCGTCCGCTCTCCAACGGCGTCATCGCCGACTTCAACGCCTGTGAGCACATGATACGCGGCCTCATACAGATGGTGCCGTCCAAGCGCCACCTCTTCACGCCCTCCATCCGCATGGTCATCGGCGTACCCTCGGGCTCTACCGAAGTGGAACTCCGCGCCGTGCGCGACAGTGCCGAGCACGCTGGCGGACGCGACGTCTATCTCCTCTCCGAGCCTATGGCAGCAGCCATCGGCGTGGGTATCGACGTCAATGAGCCAGAGGGCAATATGATTGTCGATATAGGTGGCGGTACGACGGAAATCGCCGTCATCTCGCTGGGCAATATCATCAACAACAACAGCATCAAGGTGGCCGGCGACGACTTCACAGCCGACATACAAGACTACATGAGCAAGCAGCACACCATCAAGGTGAGTGAGCGCATGGCCGAGCGCATCAAGGAGAATGTGGGCAGCGCGCTGTCCGAACTCCCGAGCAACATCGCGCCCGAGGAGTATGTCGTACACGGCCCCAACCGCGTCACGGCTCTCCCGATGCAAGTGCCCGTGTGCTATCAGGAAATCGCCCACTGCCTTGAACGCAGCATCGCGCTCATCGAGACCGCCATCCTCAAAGCCCTGACCGACACCCCTCCCGAGGTATATGCCGACATCGTCAAAAACGGCATCTGGCTCACCGGTGGCGGCGCACTGCTGCGCGGACTGGACAAGCGACTCACCGAGAAAATCAAGATACCGTTCCACGTCGCCGACGACCCGCTGCTCTGCGTAGCCCGAGGCACAGGCATCGCCCTGGAAGACGTGGATCGCTTCCCCTGCCTCATGCGATAGCCCCCAGACGACACCGTGCAAGTCCTCCTTGACTTCATACGACGCTATGTGCATATTTTCCTCTTCGTCTTGCTCGAGACGATGAGTGCTGTTATGCTCTTTCGCTTCAACAACTACCAGGGCAGCGCATGGCTCTCGGGCCTCAACACCGTGACCGTAGGGCTGGGCAGTCTGCACGAGCAGACCTTGGCGTACTTTCGTCTGCAAAGCGTCAATACCCGCCTCACCGCCGACAACATCCGCCTCCAGCACGAGGCCGACAGCCTGCGTGAGGCGCTCGCTCGCGCCACCCACCAGCCCGCCGTCACCGAGCGCAGACTCATGGCGACCCTGAGCGGCTACCGACTCATCCCCGCTACCGTGGTGAGCAACTCCATCCGCCGCGACAACAACTACCTCGTCATCAATCGCGGTGCGGCCGACGGCGTGCGCAGCGAAATGGGCGTGGTGGCCAGTGGCGGCGTGGTGGGCATCGTCTATCTCACTGCCCCTCACCACGCGCTCGTGCTGCCCGTGACCAACGTCAAGTCCAGCATCTCGTGCCGCGTGAGAGGACAGCACTACTTCGGCTACCTCCAGTGGAAGAGCGGCAGCAGTCGCCACGCCTTCGTAGATGACATACCGCGCTACGCCAAAGTCAAGCCGGGCGCGTGTATCGAGACCTCGGGCTACTCCGCCGTCTTCCCCCCCGGCCTCTTCGTAGGACGCGTTAAGCGCGTGGGCAACTCGCCCGACGGCCAGAGTTACCAACTCGACGTCGTACTCGGCAATGACTTCGCCGACCTGCACGACGTGGCCGTCATCGCCACGCCCTACCGTGCCGAGATCGACACGCTGCAAACCCATGCTGCCGCCGAAGCCCTCACCCCTTAACCTCTACACCTTGCTGCACACCTATCTACATAGACTGCTCTGCTTCGCCACCCTGGTGCTGCTCCAGGCCCTCGTCTTCGGGCATATCCACATCGCGGGGTGCGCCATCCCTATGCCCTATGTCTATTTCCTGCTGCTCCTGCCTTCCGACACCTCGCGCAGCCAGTACCTGCTCTGGGGCTTCACGCTGGGCTTTGCGGTCGATATGTGTGGCATCACGCCGGGCATGGCCTCGGCCAGCATGACGCTCACCGCGCTGCTGACGCCCTACCTCGTACGCATCTTCTCGCCAAGCGACAAGGGCGACGAAGCCTACCTACCGAGCGCCAAGACGATGCAGTGGGGGCCTTTCCTGCGCTGCGCCTTCTGCCTCGTGCTCTGCCACACCTTCACCTTTTACCTCATAGAAGCCTTCTCGCTGCACAACGCATGGCTGCTGCTGGTCAATACCGTGGGCACCACGGCGCTGACGCTGCTGCTCATCGCTGCGGCCGAGAGGGTACGCACCAGATAATAACGGCGTGGGAAAGAAATACAGTTTCGAGCAACGCAAATATGTCATTGGCGGCGTGGCAATAGCCATCGTCGCTATCTATATATTGCGTCTGCTCTCACTGCAACTCTTGAGCGACGACTATCGGTTGCGCGCCGACTCCAACGCCTTTCGCAAAGACATCACCTACCCTTCGCGCGGCCTCATCACCGACCGCAAGGGGCGGCTAATGGTCTATAACGAACCGTCGTACAACATCATGGTGACCATGCAGGAGCAGCACGGCATCGACACACTCGACTTCTGCCAGACCGTGGGCATTACGAAGGAGGAATATGTGGCCCGCATGGCGGAAATCAAAGATCCGAAGAAAAATCCCAGCTATTCGCGCCACACGCCCCAACTCTTCATGTCGCAAATCCCGGCAGAGGAGTTCTCTGTGCTGCGCGAGAAACTGTTTCGCTTTCGTGGCTTCACCATCGAGAAACGCAGCATACGCAAATACGCCACGGGCATGGCGGCACACATCCTCGGCGATGTGGCCGAAGTGGGTCCCGCAGACATCGAAGAGGACGACTACTACCGCGCTGGCGACTATATCGGCAAACTCGGCATAGAGCGCAGTTATGAGAAACAACTGCGCGGCGAGAAAGGCATCCACATCATGCTACGCGACGTGCACGGCAAGACGCAAGGACGCTACATGGACGGCAAGTACGACCATGAGCCCGTGCCTGGTCGCAACCTCACGCTCGGCATAGACCGCGACCTGCAAGCCCTCGCCGAGCGCCTGCTCGAGGGGAAACTGGGCGCCATCGTGGCCATAGAGCCTAAAACAGGCGAGATACTCTGCATGGCCTCTTCGCCGACCTACGACCCACGCGACATGGTGGGACGCGAGCGCGGAGAGCACCAGCAAGCCCTCATGAGCAATCCCATGCGCCCCTTGCTCAACCGCGCCATTATGGGCACCTACCCACCCGGCTCCACCTTCAAGCCCACACAGGGTCTCATAGGACTGCAAGAAGGCATCATCGCCCCGACCACCGCCTTCCCCTGCTCGCATGGCTTCAACTACAAGGGACTGCACTTGGGCTGCCACGGCCATGGCTCGCCCATCTCCCTCATTCCCGCGCTGGGGACGTCGTGCAACGCCTACTTCTGCTGGAACTTGCTGCGTATGTTTGGCAACCGTCAGAAGTTTGCCACCACCCACGACGCCATGACGCGCTGGAAAGACCACCTTGTCGCCATGGGCTTCGGCTACAAACTCGGCGTCGATCTGCCCGGTGAGAAACGCGGCATGATACCCAACGCGGACTACTACGACAAGGCTTACAAAGGCGCGTGGAACGCCCTGACGGTCATCTCCATCAGCATCGGGCAAGGCGAAGTGCTCGCCACGCCGCTGCAAATCGCCAACCTCTGCGCCACCATCGCCAACCGTGGCTGGTACTACACGCCCCATGTGGTGAAAGCCATACAGGGCGAGCGGCTCGCGCCAGAATATACCACGAAGCACAAGACGGCGGTTGATGCCCGCTATTACCCCTATATCATCGCCGGTATGCGCCGCGCCGTGCTCAGCGGCACCTGCACCGACGCCCGCATCCCGGGCTACGAGGTGTGCGGCAAGACGGGTACGGCGCAAAACCGCGGGCAAGACCACTCCGCCTTCATGGGCTTCGCTCCGATGGACAACCCGCGCATCGCCGTGGCCGTCTATGTCGAAAACGGCGGCTTCGGCGCACACTACGGCGTGCCTCTGGGCCAACTCATCATGGAGCAATACCTCAACGGCCACCTCTCGTCGTGGTCGGAGGCCAAAGCACGCACCTTCCAGAACCGCCGTATCTCCTACGGCAGTTACGCCCGATAGGACACGTCATATCATGCAAAGTAGAAGCAACTTCAACCCACTGCCACACGTCGATGGCGTCGTCATCGCGCTCTTCGTCGTGCTGCTCGTCTGCGGCTGGCTCAGCGTATGCGGTGCCAGCCACGAGTTTGGCGATACGGACTTCTTCTCGTGGGGCTCACGCACGGGCAAGCAGTTGGCATGGATAGGGCTGTCGGTGGCTCTGGGCGCGACGATACTCATGCTCGACGACCGCTATCTCGACACCTTCGCCGACTTCTTCTACTGGACCATGATGCTCGTGCTGCTCGTCACGCCATTCATCGCTCACGACATCAAGGGCTCGCGCTCGTGGATCAGCCTGGGTCCCGTGAGCCTCCAGCCTGCAGAGTTTGCCAAGTGCGCTACGGCTCTGGCGGTGGCCAAACTCATCAATCAGTACGACTTCTCGCTCGACAAGCGGGACAATCTGCTGCGGGCTGCGGGCATGGTGCTGCTGCCTTTCGCGCTCATCGTGTTGCAGAAGGAGACCGGCTCTGCGCTGGTCTATCTCGCCTTCTTCCTCATGTTCTACCGTGAGGGCATGCCGGGGTGCATCCTCTTCGTCGCGCTCTCGGCCGTCATCTACTTCGTCGTGGGCATACGCTACTCGCTGACGCCCTTGCCGCTGACCACGAGCGACGTCGGCGAGTTTACGGTGCTGCTGCTCATCTGGCTCTTCACGGTAGGCATGCTGCGCATCTACTGCCCCAAAGAGCCCGAGCACGCCCGACGGTTGCTGCTCATCGGCGCGCTGTGGCACATCGGGCTCTACCTCGTGAGTGCCTTCATCGTGCCTTTCGACATCGCTTGGGGCCAACTGCTGTGGCTGCTGTTCGTGGTGTGCTACCTCGCCTTCTTCTGGCTCGGCACACGCTTGCAGCGCTATCTGCTCATCGCCCTCTTCGCCATGGGCAGTGCCACCTTCCTCTACCTCTCCGACTACGGCCTCAACCATGTGCTCAAGCCCTACCAGCGCGACCGCATCTGCGTGCTCCTTGGCACGGTGGAAGACCGCGACCTCGGCTACAATGTCAATCAGTCCAAGATAGCCATCGGCTCGGGCGGCCTCATGGGCAAGGGCTTCATGAAAGGCACGCAGACCAAGCTCAACTACGTGCCGGAGCAGGACACCGACTTCATCTTCTGCACCGTGGGTGAGGAGGAAGGCTTCGTCGGGAGCACCGTGGTGCTGCTGCTCTTCTTGGGGCTCATACTGCGCCTGCTCTACCTCGCCGAGCGACAACCGACGACCTTTGGACGCGTCTTTGGCTACTGCGTGTTGAGCATCTTGCTCTTCCACGTCTTCATCAACATAGGTATGGTGACGGGGCTTGCTCCCGTCATAGGCATTCCGCTGCCGTTTTTCAGTTACGGTGGCTCTTCGCTTTGGGGCTTCACGCTCCTCTTGTTTACCTTCCTTCGCATCGACGCTGGTAGCAAGCGCCGATGACTGCGACAATTACATTATGATACCTAATAACGCACACACACAGAACCGCGGCACACTGCTACGGATCGTTGGCCTGTCTGCCTGCGCCCTCGCAGTGGCAGGTGCCATCATCTTTATGAAACACCGTAGCGACAAGCCACTGCGCCCCGACGGCACCTTCGCCGACAGCACCCTCCGTGTCGCTATCCCCGACACGGCCGCCACCATCGATGACCCCTACATGGAGGAAGCCTTGCAAGCCTCACGCGACACGATGGCGACCGACACCCGTATTCCCTCCGAGGCTGGCTACGAAGACGGCTACTGGGCGGGCTATGACGACGGCACGGCGGGCACAGAACACGCCTCCTACGACACCACATCGCGCTTCCCCCATGCCGCTCAACGCGACAACTATGCCCAGCAGTATGCCAAGGGCTACGACGACGGCTTCAAGGCGGGTAAGGCGGGCAAGCCTTTTGAAGCCAACGAAGAATAACCCATGCACCAC
>JAGHRU010000088.1 GCA_018066225.1 Candidatus Equimonas enterica | reverse complement strand
GTCCTACCCCGACTTCTGGCAGGCTTTGCAGTCCGTGCTCCCCACGCCCAAGGCCACGACCCGCACCAAGACGGCCGACAAAGCCGAAGAAAAGCCTAAACGCACCACGCGCAAAGCCACCGCCAAGACCAAAGCATAGCCTTCCCACCCCACCTCACAGCCCATGCTCGCACTACTCATAGCCCTCATCCTGCTCGCCCTTACGGCAGCCGCCATCGGCCTCTACCGCCAGCACCAGCGCGGTGGTGCGCCCGAACCTATCCGTGAAGCACGTCCTGCGGGCTGCTGCGGGCAGCACGAGGTGTGCGAGAAAGAGAGCCTGCTCGCTGCCGTCAGCCGCGACATCGTCTATTACGACGACGAAGCACTCGACAGATACAAGGGACGCAGCGGCGACGACTACACAGCGCGTGAGACCGAGGACTTCATGGAAGTCTTTGAGACTATGCTCGCCACTGACATCCCGGGCTGGGTGCGCTCGCTCCAGCTGCGCGGCATCGGCATCCCACAAGACCTGCGCGACGACATCGTGATGGTCGTCGGCGAACTCCGCGACACCACTCTGCCTTCTCCACAACCCTAACCTCCTCCCCACGATATGCGCCATCAGCCACACCCTCTGCTCACCGCTACGCTACTGCTTGCCACCCTACTGCTTGCCGCGTGCTCTACCAAGAAGAACACTGCGGGCAGCCGCCGTTGGCAAGCCTTTACCACGCGCTACAATGTGTACTACAACGCCGAGACGGCCTACCTCGAAGGCTTGGAAACGCAATACAAGGGGGCGCAAGACAACTTCACGGAGCGGCTACCGCTCTACACCGTGGGCAACGAGAAGATGCGCAGCCTCGGCAAAGGCAACTTCGAGACCGCTGTCACCAAGTGCGAAAAGGCCATTCAACTCCACAGCATTCGGCGCAAGCCTGTCGTAAAGGGCAACAAAACACGCACGCCGAAGATGAAAGCCTTTCTCTCGCGCAAGGAATTCAATCCTTTCCTCAAGAACGCTTGGCTCTTGATGGGTAAGGCACAGTTTCAGAAGGGAGAGTTTCTCGAAGCTGCCTCGGTATTTAGTTACATCACCCGTTTCTATGCCGCCGAGCCCGAAGTTGTGGCCGAGGCGCGCGTGTGGTTGGCGCGCTGCTATGCCCAGCTTAACTGGTTTTACGACGCAGAAGACGCCATCTCTCGCCTCAACCGCGACTCCCTGCCCCGCCGTCTGTATGTCGAGCGCGACGCTACAATGGCCGACTTGCTCACCCGACAGGAGAAATGGACAGAGGCTTTGCCCTACCTCCAACGCACGGCCAAGAAAGCCAAAGGCAGCGCACAGCGCGCCCGCGCCTACTACCTGCTCGGCCAGGTCTATGCGCAGTTGGGACGGGGCAAGGAAGCCTACAAAGCCCTCTCGGGCTGCATCCGCCAAAGCCCTGCCTTCCAGATGGCTTTCAACGCGCGTATCATGCAGACCGAAGTCATCACTGACAAGAAAAACGCCAAGGCGACCATCAGCCGCCTGAAGCGTATGGCGCGTTCCGACAACAACAAAGACTACCTCGACCAAGTCTATTACGCGATGGGCAACACCTATATGCTGCTTGGCGATAGCGCCAGTGCCGTTTCGGCCTACGAGAAAGGACGTGCCAAGAGCACGCGCAATGGGATAGAGAAAGGCATATTGCTCTTGCGTCTGGGCGAGATATACTGGAACAGGCACCGCTTTGAAGATGCACAGAAATGCTACGGAGAGGCCGTCGGACTACTCGACAAGACCTACAAGGACTACGCTTTCGTCTCAAAGCGTGCGAAGGTGCTCGACGAACTCGTACCCCACACCACAGCCATACATCTGCAAGACTCGCTGCAAGCCCTTGCCAAGATGAGCGAAACGGAGCGCAATGCCGCCATCGACCGCGTCATCGAGGCCCTCAAAAAGAAAGAGAAAGAAGAGGCCAAGGCACGCGCTGACTCTGCGGCGCAAGCGCGCATGCAGGAGAGCGGCATCAGCCAACCCAATGGACACCAGACGCCTCAAAGCCAGCCCCAGACCAAGGACAAAACGTGGTACTTCTACAATCCGCCACTCGTCTCACAGGGTAAGCAGTCCTTCCGCAGCCAATGGGGCTCGCGCAAGAACGAGGACGACTGGCGACGCCACAACAAGACCATGCTCGCCACCCTCGCAGACGACGCTTACGACTACTCCGATGAGGGCGCAGCGTCCGACTCCACGCTCATCGACGACAAGCAGACAGCATCGGGCGACAGCATAGCCAGCGACAAGGACGACCCGTCGAAAGACCCTCACAAGCGCGAATACTACATGGCGCAGATACCTTTCACTGCGGAGGCTTTGGCGGCATCGGACGCGCTGCTCACCGACGGGCTTTACAACGCCGGCATCATTGAGAAAGACAAGATGGAGGACTTCCCGCTCGCATCAGCGACTTTGGAGCGTCTGCCGCGCCAATACCCCAGTTTCGAGAAGATGGAGGACGTCTATTACCATCTCTTCCTGCTCTATTCGCGTTGGGGTAAGCCCGAGCGCGCCAACTACTACCGCGACTTGCTGCGTGCCGAATATCCCGAAGGCACTATGACGCGCGTCATCACCGATCCCGACTTTGAGCGCATCGGTCGCTTCGGCAAGGAGATGGAAGACTCCCTCTACACCGCCACCTACGACGCTTATCGTCGGCGCGACAATGCCACCGTCGGGCGCAACTACGACCTCTCGACGGCCAAGTTCCCCAGCGGTGCCAACCGTCCGAAGTTCATCTTCCTCCACGCCCTCTCGCGCATAGGCACTGCCGACAGTAAGGAGGTGGCAGAGGAGTTGCGCAATTTGGCCAGCACCTATGCCAAGAGCGACGTGGCCGGCATAGCAGCCAACATCGTTAGCGGGCTCGAAGCAGGACGCACCCTCGGCGACGGTGGTCTCTCGCTCGGCAGCCTCTGGGAACGTCGCAACAAGGAGACGGCGGCCGAGAATGCGGCAGCGGGCGAAGCGCAGACCCTGACCGCAGGACGCGACGAGCCCTTTGTGTTCCTCATCGCCTACCCCAACGACTCTATCGCCGACGACGCGTTGCTCTACGACTTGGCGCACTTCAACTTCACCTCCTTCATGCTCCGTGGCTTCGACATCAGCAAGGAGCGTACGGCGGACCTGACGCAGTTTACCATAGCAGGCTTCCGCTCTTACGCCGAAGCCCACGCCTATGCACAGCGCATCTATCGTGACAGCGCCTTGCAGCCTGTCATGAAACGCTGTCGCACCTTCATCATCTCCGAGCACAACCTCAAGCTGCTCGGCACACTCTATTCCTACGAAGACTATCGCAAGTACTACGAGAAGAACTTTGCCCCGATGGCCATCAATCCCAGCCTGCCGCTGGAAATGGAGCCCGAAGAGACGCCCGAGCAGCACTACGAGGACGAAGTGGTACAGCCCAAGACCGACGAGGACGAGGGCGATGCTTACGAAGAGACCTTCGAGGATACCTTCGAAGCCATTGAGGATGTCGCAGAGCCCGAAGACGTGCCCGAGAAGACGCCGCAGGAGCAGTTTGAAGAACTCTTCAACGCGCACGAAGACACCACGGAAAGCAGCACGGAGACATCGGCAGAGGACATCGCGACCGACCGTCCTGCGACGACGGACGACGCCATCGACATCATCGAGAATACTGCAGCCCCGACAGACGATACAATCACCGAGGATAGCACCGAGGACATCCCCGAGGCGAGCGAAAGCGAAGAAATCTACGAATTTGTAGAATAGGTCTTCCTGCACATTCGCAGGTGGTCGCTACACCCGACAAGCCGTTGTCTTTCACAGCATTGCGTCATCTCTCTTCACGGTTCTGCCGTCAGACAAAAAACTATCTGCCCAGACAGTTAAAACTCTCTGGGCAGATAGTTTTTCGCGTCTGCCCAGATAGTTTCTCCTATCTGGGCAGATGGTTTTCAGTCCTATGCTGTGCCTTGCGTCACAGCAGACCAAAGGCACAGCATGGCGTGGTCATTGACGCTGCAACAGGTCATCAAGTTTGGCTTTGAGTTCGGCCCGCGAGAGCGCACCGACATGGCGATCTACAACCTCTCCGTCACGGAAGAAGAACAGCGATGGGATGCTGCGGATGCCGTACTTTGCGCTCATCATCGGCGACTCCTCGACGTTGCACTTGACGATGCGCACTTTGTCGGCGTAGGCTGTGGCCAGTTCGTCGATGACGGGTGCCATAGCCTGACACGGCCCGCACCAAGAGGCGAAGAAGTCGATGAGCACAGGAATTTGCGAAGACGCCAAGAGTTGCTCATAGGTAGCGTCGTTAATTATCATGGTCATAGGGTATTCGGTTTTGAAGGTTGGTAATACTTGCGCGGCTTATGCGTCACAGACGGTCTTCCACAAGCCGTGGAGGTTGCAGTACTCATAGACGGCCACAGGCTTTTCCTCGCCGAGCGAGAAGAGGGCCTCGGGCACATCGCCCGAAGCAAGATGGCGAAAGTGCAGACCTTGCTGCGTCTGCGCGGCGATAAACACGATGTGATGCTCCTCCTGCATCGGGTGCAGCACTTCGCCCACCTTGGCATAGAGGTGGCCTCCCTCGCGCATCTCCACGACAGGCAGATGCTTCTCACGCGCCCCATCCTGGGTACGGGCATCGAGTGGCTTCATCGGCTGGCCACAGCATACAGGCACTACGCCCGAATCGACCAGCATAGCAATCACATTGCCGCAGTGCGGACATTTGTAAAACTTCGGTGTCATAAGCATTGAGGGTTTAGAAGGTTGAACATATTCACTGCCCAGAGGCAGCGACTTTGTATAGCGCAAAAGTACACATTTCCGGCATAACGAGGCGTACTTTAACACTTTTTCGTACTCCTTCGCCCCGTTTTGCTGCTTCCGTGTAGCAATGTCGCGTGTTATGACAACAAAACGGCCTCCACACGGGCTGCACGCTTGCGTGCTGTTGCCTGTGCCGAGGCCGTTTGTGTAGCGGACGGTGTCGTCCTGCGCTGGGCTACTTGAAGTAACGCTTGAAGAGGCCTTCGAAGCCACGACCGTGGCGTGCCTCGTCTTTTGCCATCTCATGCACGGTGTCGTGGATGGCATCCAGACCGAGTTGCTTAGCGCGCGTAGCAATACGGTTCTTGTCTTCACAAGCACCAGCCTCGGCGTTCATGCGCTTTTCGAGATTGGTTTTGGTGTCCCACACCACGTCACCGAGGAGTTCGGCAAAGCGTGCTGCGTGCTCGGCTTCCTCCAAAGCGTAACGCTTGAAAGCCTCGGCGATTTCGGGATAGCCCTCACGGTCGGCCTGACGGCTCATAGCGAGATACTGACCTACTTCGGAGCACTCACCCATGAAGTGGGCATTGAGGTCCTTCTTCATTTCCTCATCGGTGTCGGCAGCAACGCCTACGACGTGTTCGGTCACGAAATTGAGTTTATCGTCTTCTACGAGTTCCTTAAACTTGGAAGCGGGGACGTGGCACTGGGGGCACTGCTCGGGAGCGCAATCACCTTCGTGAACGTAGCCACAAACGGTGCAGATAAATTTCTTCTTCATAGCGATGTGATTTTATTGTTTGTAGTGTGAATAAATAATGTCATACGGTTCAGGCGTGCTCTGCTCGGCACTTACAGGCTGGACAAAGCCCACGGAAGTAAAGTTGGGTGCTCTCCACTTGCATCTCACGCGGCAACTCAGCCATAGCATCGAGTGCAGCCTCGCGCAGCGGGATGTCGATGATGGTGCGACATGCGGTGCAGATGAAATGAGCGTGCAGCGTGACATCAGCATCGTAGTGGGCATTGCGCTCGTCAATACTGAGCGTCTGCACCACCCCACTCTCGGTGAGCAGCCGTAGCGTGTTGTACACCGTGGTGCGCGAGAGCGTGGGATAGTCGGGATGGAGCGCAGCGTAGATGTCATCTACATTGGGATGCGTGTGATGCTCCATGAGGTAGTCCAGGACAGCAACACGCTGTGGCGAAGCCTTAACGCCGCAAGCGGCTAAACTTTCGATGGCAGTCATGATTGCGAGTGATTGTAATCGTTACAAACTTGTTGGTGATGCAAAATTACACATCTTACGGGAACTGACAAAATTTTTCCCCATGTTTTTGCATCAACATGGGGAAAAAAGCGTAATAATCAGACCAAATCGGGTAAAAAGTGGCGTAAAGCAGCGTATAGCCGCTGCACAGGTAGGCCGATGACATTGTAGAAACTGCCTTCGACGCGCGCCACGCCGACGCAGCCTATCCACTCTTGTATGCCGTAGGCACCGGCCTTATCGAAGGGCTTGTAATGGGTGATGTAGTGGTCGATGATGCCGTCGGTGAGCGGCGCAAAGGTGACGCGGGTGGTCACGGCAAAGCACTCACGTCGCGCTCTGGTCAGGAGCGTGACGCCGGTGACGACCTCGTGGGTACGTCCCGAAAGCAGGTGGAGCATACGGCTCGCGTCGGCCGCATCAACAGGCTTGCCGAGCACACAGCCGTCGATGCACACGATGGTGTCGGCGGTGATGAGAAGTTCGTCATCGGCCAAGGTGGGACGATAGGCTTCGGCTTTCGCGCGCGCAATATATATAGCGGTATCCTCGTGGGAGAGTCCTGCGGGGAAATGCTCATCGATGCCGCTCATGGTGCGCACGGTGAAGGGGAGTCCGAGCTGCTGCAAGAGGTCGCGGCGGCGCGGAGAATTGCTGGCTAAAATGATGTTCATGGCAGAAGGGGAAAGGTAAAAAAGCAACGGCGAGCGTTACCAACCGAAAGCCTCGGCACTGGTCATCCATTTGCCTTGGGCTTTCAGCACCTGCTCTATGATGTCGCGTGCGCAGCCGCCTCCGCCGATGAAGGGAGAGACGTAGGTGCTGATGGCGCGTATCTCGGGCGCAGCATCGGAGGGACAGCAGGGCAGTCCGCAGCGTTGCATGATCTCGTAGTCGGGGATGTCGTCGCCCATATAGAGCACGGCGTCGTCGGTCAGCCCATTAGCGAGCAGCCACTCCTCGTAGGTGTGGATTTTCACAGCCACGCCCATGAAGACATCAGCAATGCCAAGCCCCATATAGCGGCGGCGCACGGCTTCGCTCTTGCCGCCAGTGATGATGGCGATTTGTAGGCCGCACTTCACGGCCAGTTGTAGGGCGTAACCGTCCTTGATATTGGCCGAGCGCATGGGTTGGAGGCTGTCTTCGGGCAGCAGGACGTTGTTTTGGCTCAACACGCCATCGACATCGAAGGCGATGGCGCGTATCTTGGTCAGGTCGTAGTTAATCATGATATTGAGAGGCTATGTAGTGGCTCACTGCATCGTAGAGCCGTTGCAAGTCGGGGGCATCGGAGAGCAGATCGTGCTGGCGCTGCATCACGGCCTTGTCGTGGCGACGCGCAGGCCCTGTCTGCGCCGCATGCGGCGAGAGCGTGCGCACCTTGGCCACGGTCTCGGCCACGAGCGCATCGAGGATGGCGGGGTCGATGGCGTGCTGCTGGCAGACTTCGGCGGCAGCCCGCAGACAGGCATTGGTGAAGTTGCAGGCAAAGACGGCAGCCAGATGCAGGTGGGCGCGCTGCACACTGTTTAGATGCGTTACGCTCTCGCTGATGGTCGCCGCCACCGCTGCGAGCGTCGCTTCCACCGCTGCGCTGCTCCCCTCCACCGCTACTGGAACTTGGGCGAAATCGACAGCACGCCCCAAGGAGAAGGTCTGCATGGGATAGATCACCCCGTGACGCGCGAAGCCGCGGAGCACATCGCAGGGCACGCTCCCGGCGGTATGCACGACGAGCGACGAAGGGGCGATTGACGCGCCAAGAAGGCTGACGACGCTCGCTATGGCATCGTCCTTGACGCTCACCACATAGAGGTCGGCAGCAGGCAAAGCCGCCATGTCCGTCGTCGCTACCACCCCACCGAGCGACAGTCCCAAGCGCTCGGCACTGCACTGCCGACGGCTCCACACGCCAGTGATGCGGTGACCCGCAGTGGCGAGGGCGAGGGCGAGGTGGGTAGCGACCGCACCTGCGCCCACCATAGCGATGGCAAAGCGTGTGGCAGACATAGCGAAGGCGTGCGACGGCGCAACACAAAGGGCAGAGCCGTCTTTCGCTGCAAATTTACAACATTTCGCCGAATAGCAGGACATCGCAGGCCGAAATTTTGCCACGACTACGGCGACCAGACTGGTCAGAAAGGCGGCAAGCCAAGAAACTTCGGCGAAAACTCTGCCGCGTACGTGCGCCGCCCGTCAAGCGCACACGCCCACGGCCGCCGTTTTTTGCACCCCTCTTTTCACGCCAAAATCCCTGCTCTGCGCAGACCGTAGCGCAAAGCATGCCACTCCTGCCACCTCTGCCTTGCAAAGCGAAGCCTTTCGCCATGCCTGCGCTGCCCACTTCGTGCATACGACAAGGGCAGAGCGTGCGCAGCGTCTGCCCTCATCGTGCGCGCTGCTTGCCCAGAGCGGCAAAAAATCCGCCCCAAAGCCGAGGCTTCGGAGCGGAATATGCGAGAAACTCGCTCTGCGAGGAGCGAGATACAAATGTCGGTTGCAGGTCAAGGCGCACCGTTGGCCTTTGGCGGCAGTTTCAGCCAATTTCCCCAGCGGAGTCGGACGAGGAAGATGAGGCCACGGCAGGTGAGTTCGAGCGCCATAGCCACCCATACACCGGGCAAGCCATAGTGGGGCGCAAGCAACGCCGCCAGCGTGATGCGTACGAGCCAGATGCTCAACACGTTCATATAGCACGGGCGCAAGGTGTCGCCCGCCCCGACAAAGACCCCATAGGCCACAATGGACGCAGCATACATAGGCTCTGCCCACGCCTCGATGCGTAGCACCTGCGTACCCAAGGCACGGACTTCGGCCACCGGGGTGAGCATCTCCATGAGATAGGGTGCGCCGAAATAGAGACACACGCCCATAAGCCCCATTACAGCCATGCCCAGCCCCACCGTCATATAGGCGAAACTGCGGCAGAGGTAGCGACGGCGTGCACCGAGGCTCTGCCCCACGAGCGTGGTGGCGGCATCGGCAATGCCAAAGCCCGGCATATAGCAC
>JAGHRU010000086.1 GCA_018066225.1 Candidatus Equimonas enterica | reverse complement strand
TTACTATACTGAACACGAAGAACTGCGCCACGAACTGCATCATCTCTTGATGCTGCGCATCAGCGACCTGCGTGAGCGCAACTATACGGAATGCAAAACCTACGATTATGCACCGCTTGATGCAGCAGACGCTATGGACACCTATGACCGCGTCTTACAAATCGTGGGTGAAATCAGCGCGACGACCATCGCCGACAACGCAGAGGGTGTGGATCGCGAAGGTGCTACGCTGCACGACGGCAGAGTGACCTATGCTGCGGGTACGATGCGCAATCTTGCGACGATGAATCGTGCTGGGCTCAATGGGCTCACCATGCCGCGTTGCTATGGCGGCCTCAATCTGCCTATTACGGCTTACACGATGTGCGCCGAAGTTGTGGCACGTGCCGATGCTGGATTTTGCAATATATGGAGCCTGCAAGACTGCATAGAGACACTCTATGAGTTTGGCAGCGAAGAGCAAAGACAGCGCTACATACCAAGGGTGTGCCGTGGAGCAACGATGTCGATGGATCTTACCGAACCTGATGCTGGTTCAGACTTACAGCATATCATGCTCCGTGCCACCTATGACGAGGTTGCTGACTGCTGGCGGCTCAATGGTGTCAAGCGTTTTATCACCAATGGTGATGCAGACATTCATCTCGTTTTAGCACGTTCCGAGGCAGGCTCTACCGATGGTCGTGGCCTCTCGATGTTTATCTACGACAAAGCCCAGGGCGGTGTCACTGTGCGACGCATCGAAAACAAACTGGGTATCCACGGTAGCCCTACTTGCGAACTGACGTTTCATGACGCGAAGGCCGAACTTTGTGGCGATCGCCGCTTGGGGCTTATCAAGTATGTTATGGCGCTGATGAATGGGGCGCGTCTTGGCATTGCTGCGCAGAGCGTAGGACTCTCCCAAGCTGCCTACGATGAAGCCCGCGCTTTTGCCGCTGGACGCCAGCAGTTTGGCAAGGTCATAGCCGACATTCCTGCCGTCAGCGAACTTCTGACGCACATCAAAGCTAAACTCGATGCTGGCCGTGCCCTGCTCTATCAGTGCAGCCGCTATGTTGATATCTATAAGTCGCTCGAAAACCTAGGGCGCGAACGCAAATTATCACCAGAAGAACGACAAGAGCAGAAACGCTATGCACGTCTTGCCGATGCCCTCACGCCACTGGCCAAGGCGATGAACTCGGAGTTTTGCAACCAAAACACCTACGATGCCTTGCAGATACATGGTGGCTCGGGCTTTATGATGGAATATCCCATACAGCGTTACTACCGTGATGCACGCATCACTTCCATCTACGAGGGTACGACGCAGTTGCAAGTGGTGGCTGCTGTCCGCTATATATTCTCGGGCACTTATCTCGCTTTGTGTCGTGAGATGCAGACGTGCGAGGTGTCCGACCTTTGTCGTCCGTGGCAAGAGCAAGCCGTGCGTATGGCCGACACTTTGGAGCAGCAGACGCAGCGCATCAAGGCCATTGATGACCAAACCTGTCTTGACCTTTGTGCGCGTCCACTCGTTGAGATAGCAGCACACACCTTGATGCTACACCTGCTTTGTCACAATGCTACCGAGCGGCCCGATCTTTTTGCCACATCGCTGACGGCCTACGCCACTTATGCGGATGCCGAAGTACAGCGGGCAGCAACACTCATCAAGCATCACACCCTTTCCCATTCCTAAACATTTCATCCCACTATGTCCGAGTCCACAAGTATATTACGCGTAGAAGGCTTAAAGAAGATATATGGTCGCCGCACCGTTGTCAGCGATGTCTCTTTCGATGTTCGTCAGGGTGAAATCGTCGGCCTTTTAGGGCCTAATGGTGCAGGTAAGACCACTTCGTTTTATATGACGACAGGTCTTGTCATTCCCAATGCAGGCCACGTTTATCTCAACGACCAAGAAATCACTACCTACCCAGTCTATCAGCGTGCCCGCGCAGGCATCGGCTATTTGGCACAAGAGGCATCGGTCTTTCGCAAGATGACGGTGGAAGACAACATTTGGAGCGTCTTGCAGATGAATCCCAAGTTGCACAATGATGAGCAGCGCCGCGAGAAACTCGAAAGCCTCATCGGTGAGTTCAACTTGCAAAAGGTGCGTAAGAACCTTGGTGATCGCCTCTCTGGTGGTGAGCGTCGCCGTACGGAGATTGCCCGCTGCCTTGCCAACGACCCGATGTTCATCATGCTCGACGAGCCCTTTGCTGGTGTGGATCCTATCGCTGTGGAGGATATACAGTATGTCGTGTGGAAACTCAAACAGCGCAACATCGGTATCCTCATCACAGACCACAATGTGGAGGAGACGCTCTGTATCACAGACCGCGCCTATATGCTCTTTGAAGGCAAGATACGCTTTGCGGGTACGCCAGTGGAACTCTCTGAGAATGAGGTTGTCAAGGATAAATACCTCACTCATTCTTTCAAACTTCGCATCAAGGACTTTGCGGCTATCGACAAGGAGCGAAGTCAACAACGAGAGCAAGCCTAACGCTACTATTCTCTTGTTTCTTATCACGATAAAAGCGCACGCCCTACTTCTCGTGGCGTGCGCTTTTGTATAAAAAGATTAAGGAAAGAGTCTATTTACTGGAGGAATATTTTTGATTGAAATCATCATTTGATGTAGCCAAGAACATTATGCCATTGACTAAACTCCATATTACAGTTATTATCATTCCAAAAACTGTACAAGTAATCAGGTACTTATATATTTTAACATAGAGAAGGAAATTTAAGAGAAATTGCCTTTTGAATGTGACTTTTGCTGAACGAGTTATTTTTTGTTTGCGACTGCAAAGGTACAACATATCGGCCATATAGGAGTGGTCCAATATGGTTCTTTTGGCTGGTCTCATACAAGAATAACTCTACGGCTTCTCGTTATGCGCTTTATAGGCCTCGTTATAGCGTTCTCTATCAGAATTGATGAGTTCCACAAACTTGTGTATATAAGTCTTTTGAGCATAATCCACGAGGGCCATAGATAAGGCTTGCAGGCTTTCCTCTGAAAGTTTGCCTTTCTGCTTATCTTTCAATGCCTCTATTTCTTTCCATGTCTTCGTCATTAAATCAACAGCCTGTTCCCACTTCTCGGCTCGCCTTTTCAATTCCTCGTCCGTGACACCCTCGGCGGGTATCGACTCTTGCAACGAGGCAGAAAGGGCGGCATAATCATGGCTTCGCATCCAAGCATCAATGTATTTTTTGCCCGCAGCAAGGGCTAAATCAAAGTCGTTGCGAGACGACATTTTGGGCGAAACGAAAGACGAAGACACGGAGTCGCGCACCATCACCGTATCCTTCTGGTGACTCACCTCGCGCACCCTCTCCGTGATGACGCGGGGTTCACGTTGGCTGGCATACCACGCGCCGCCGACAGCAGCCAGCAGCAAAGCCAACACCAGCAGAAACAGCAAATAACGCTTAATGCGCTGCACGTTTTCGAGCGCAGAGAGAAGTTTCTGCGTGCTTCCGTAGCGTTTTTCCTGTGGTCGTAGGCAGCGGCGCACGATAGGTGCATAGCCCCATCCCAAGTGCCAGTCGCGGAGTATGACGCCGAGGCTGTAAATGTCGTTGCGCACATCGGGCCTGTTCGTGGTCTTCTGCTCTGGCGACATATAAGACGGCGTGCCCGCAGGCTGCTTCAGCACGGCATAGTTGTCGGCATCGGCCAGTCCGAAATCTATGATTTTGAGGTTGTGTCCATTGTCTGTGACGAGGATGTTCTGCGGTTTCAGGTCGCGGTGTACTACCTGCTGATGGTGTATGTAGTCCACAGCCTCCACCAGTTGAATAGCCAATCGGCGGCGTTCGCTACGCGTCCCCTGGAACGCATCAAGCGTCTGCCCTTGTAAGTATTCCATCACGAGGCATCGACCTACCCCATCTACATCTTCCAGCCCGATGGCCTTCACGATGGCAGCGTGAGAGAGGCGAGCCAGCACATCGTATTCCTTTTGCAGAAGTCCCGTGTAGAGTGGCTGGTCGGCATATTCTTCCTTCAAGACTTTCAGCACCCACCATTGTCCCTGACGCCGCGCTTTCAGCAGACGACAATAACTTCCTTCGCCCAGTGGCTCAAACTGGCTGAAGGAAGTTTCGCTGATGTAGGCCTGTTCGTCATCGGGCGAGACGATGCCAGACGGTAGGGTGATAAAAGCCATAATCGCAAAGGGGAGCAGATTATCAATCGTTCACGATGCGCGTATAAATGACGCCATGGTCACGACCGCAGAGGTATGTGACCGGTGGCCGACCCTGCATGACGCAGTCTTGCAAGCACAACGGCTCACCTTGCACAAAGTGGTGGCACACGAAGGTGTCTCCGACGCAGAGTTTGCTACCTCGGCTCTGCTCCACGACGAAGCGATTGTCCCCCATATAGGCAAAGACACACTCGCGGTCGGGCTTCCATGCTACAATGACCTTGTCGCCTACGCTCATACAGGTGGTGGGCATGCTATCGGCCAGCAGAGGGTAACTCTCCACCTGCTCAGCAGCAGTCTCTCGCGTACAAAAAGACTCCCAACTCATATAGCCCACATACTGGCACAACACGTCGAGAGTGGTCGTGCGCAGCGTGCCTGTGAAGGTGACGTAGCCATAAAATCTTTTAAGGGTGCTGACGCTTATCAACTGGTGTGTGCGTTTGGCAATGCTATTGACCAAAAGGTCAAAATCTTGTGGCGTCGCTACTTTCTGTCCCAGCACTTCTTCCATTTTCTGGCGTAGCGCGCATATATTGTTGTCTATTTCCATTTTAGCGTGAAACCATTTTTCGTGGGTGCAAAAGTAATGATTTTTTCTGACATAGGGCTATATGGGTGGCATTATTCGTATATCAGAGTGTCATAATTATCCGATGCTATACTTTGTCACTTATTTTTTCGACCGTTTTGTCTGCCCTCGTCGTGAAAACTATCTGCCCTCGTCGTTGCAACGGTCTGGGCAGATTGTTGCAAGCGTCTGCCCAGTTCGTGATTGCCCAAACAAGGCTTGAACTTAATAGAACTATTAAAAGAACCAAAATGAACCAAAGCGGTATGACAAAACCTCCGTATTTTTGCACTGTCAAATCAAAATAATCGCAAAAATACCATGAAGCATACCAAAAGTTTACTCGCGTTGGCAGCTTTACTCCTCGTAGTATGCTGCGTAAAGCGTAGGCTATCAAAATCAGCAATTACAACCTATTGAGACTTTTGTCTCTCGCTGCAATGGAAACCCTAATTACAACAAACTTTATTTACCTAATCATTTAACAAATTTATTATGAAAACCTTAAAGTTATTTGCAGTGGCTCTTGTAGCCATGTGTCTCGCCTCTTGTGGTGGCGATTCAAACAGTGTTACGTTGAAAGTGGTACCACAACTTGGAGAATTAGGCAAGTACATCTCCCTAAATGACCAAGAGATTGTGGTTACCTTATCTGACGAAACAAAGGACAGCACAGCAGTGAAAACCATTGCTTCTTCTTTGGCCTTTACTGTCAATAAAGCATTTATGACCGACGAAAGTCTTGGCGCAGACTTTGAAGTGCACGTCTTAGATAAGAACCATAATGAGATAGGGAAACTTCCCCGTTTTTGTGTTGATGTAAAAAGCGACTTTGGTAAGGATTATTCATATTCTTTGTCCGCAGGTCCTAATCGAGCACAAATGAAGCATAGTGATAAAGCCGAAGAGTGGAAAGATGAAGATCAAGAAATGTGGGACAAGATATGCTCCGAAGGCGTATATGTAGTGATTACGCCATATTCTACAGGAGCAAAGTATTTAGGACAAGGCATACTCTCTAATGCTTCCGTCGAAGATATTGATGCTGTCGGTGATACGGATGTCGTAGATTTCTAATTCAGTATAGACGAATAATCTCTCGTTACAATAAACATTTAATCATTTAACAAATTAATTATGAAAACCTTAAAATTATTTGCCGTGGTTCTTATGGCCATGTGTCTCGCCTCTTGCGGTGGCGACCCCAACAGTGTCACGTTGAAAGTGGAGCCACAGCTTGGAGAATTAGGCAACTATATCTCCATTGATGACCAAGAGATTGTGGTTACCTTATCAGACGAAGCAAAGGACAGCACAGATGTGAAAACCATAGCTTCTTCATTGGCGTTTACTGTCAATAAATCTTTTAGGACTAATCATGGTTACGGGAGTGACCTTAAGGTAAAAGTCCTTGATAAGAACCACAATGAAATCTGTGCACTTCCTTGTTTTTCCGTTGAATTAAAAAGCGATTATGGTCGTGAATTAGACTTCTATTTGCCTACTGGTCCCAATCGAGCTCAAATGAAAGACGAAGATAAGAATTGGGAGGCAGAAGACCAAGAAATGTGGGATAAGATATGTTCCGAAGGCGTATATGTCATTATTGAGATGTATGATCCAGATGGAAAATTTGCAGAGAATAATGCTGATGCTTCCAGTGCAAGCCAAAGCGATGATACCTCAATGGATTCTGCAGACTTTGACGCTACGCTTGATTCCTACGAAGAGTTCATTGATCAGTACGTTGTTATGCTAAAAAAAGCCGAGAATGGCGATATGAGTGCTCTTTCTGAATATCCTGCTCTACTGGAAAAAGCACAAGAAGTGGGCAACCAGTTAGAGAGTGCAAAGGGTAACATGTCATCAGAACAACTTTCACGGTATGCAGAAATAACCGCAAAGATGGCCAATATCGCTAAGTCGTAAAAGTCGAAACATTATTTATCAGTACAAATAGATTATGAAAAAGATTTTAGTACTCGCAGCAATAGCATTATGCTTTGTTAGTTGTAAAGACTCCAATGATTCTCTTCTTGACTCTTATGAAGAGGTCGCTGAACAGGTGGTTTCTTGTACACAGAAGGCTAAAAGTGGTGACCCCGAAGCCATATCTGAAACAGCCACTCTCATGGAGAAGGGAAAAGAACTTGACTTAAAGATTGCAAATGCAAAAGGAAGTTTTACTCCTGAACAAAACGCGCGATATTTGCAAATCTCTCAAAAGATGATGATGGGTGCTTTTGCAAACTAATCATATGATGTCTTAAAACTGACATAAACATTTAACATTATGGACACACAAAAAATTGATCTTTACATGGCCACCAACAGCGATTTCTTTCCCGCTGAACAACTGCCTTTCATTCGTGAGAAATTGGTGGCACTGGATGAATCCAAATGGATGACAATCTCTGCTTTGCAGTACAAGAATCCTACCACGGCACTGATTATTTCTCTTTTGATTGGAGGATTAGGTATTGATCGTTTCTACATCGGTGATACCGGTAAGGGTGTAGGTAAACTGCTTACATGTGGTGGCGCAGGCATTTGGACCATTATTGATTGGTTTAACATCCAAAGTGCAGCGCGAAAGATGAATTTCACCAAACTTCAGACATATCTCTACTAAGAGTTTCACATCGTAAGTTACGCAACAAGAGGGGCAAGCCAACAAAACGGCTTGCCCCTCTTATTATAATACATAGCAGACGTGTAGTATAGACTATGTTATAAGATTTATTATAGCAGCAGAATTACTTGACTTCGACGCCACTTCTATCATACAATTATATATACAAAAAAGCGAGTCTTATGAGCAT
>JAGHRU010000125.1 GCA_018066225.1 Candidatus Equimonas enterica | reverse complement strand
CTGCCAAGCGCGGCAGATAGCACGTGTCGCTGACATAGGCATAGGAGCGGGCTGGTCGTGCTGGCGTGGTGAGATGCTCGTGGGGGTAGTAGGTGCCGTCGTCGGCGTGCCAGCCTTCGCCGTGCTTGATGCCGTTGATGGCGTGGTGGGGTATGCCGATGGCGTCTATCATGTCGCGGCGGATGTGGGGTAGGGGTGTGGCTTCCTCAAAGAGGTAGCCCGTGGCTGGGATGCGGTGGCGCAGCGGCAGGTTATACACCGTCACGCTGCGATCGCTATATATCGCCGTCTTCTGGCTGCAATCGACGCTGTGGAAGATGACGCTGAACGCCATGCCACGACAGAAATATTCCAACCACGGGCGCAACATCTGCTCCAAGTCGGCGTGGCCGTAGATGTGCAGGTCGGCCGTGCGTCCAGTCAGCGCGAGCGTGGAGATCAGCCCTGGCAGACCGAAGATGTGGTCGCCGTGCAGATGGGATATGAAGATGGCGGTCAGACGCGACAGGGAGATGCGCTGACGCAGCAGCTCTTTCTGTATGCCTTCGCCGCAGTCCATGAGAAACTGCTTGCCGTGGATGACGATGAGTTGCGCAGACGGATTGTGACGCACCGTAGGGGTGGCGCAGCCGCAGCCGAGAATGTTGATTGTGAATTGTTCCAAAGGGGAAAATGAATTAGAGGGAAATGCAAAAATAACAAAAAGGCGCGAAACTAACAAGTTTTCCGAAAAAATGCGTAACTTTGCAAGGCTTTTGGCCGCAAGGTTTGGAAGTCGGCTTTGCAAAATGACCGTTTCTGCGACCATAGGCCACCAAGCTGCAACTTCAAACACACCTTATTAATACTATGCATACACGCGAAGAAAAAATGGCGGCGTTCGGCCGCGTACTCGATGTCCTCGACGAACTGCGCGAGAAGTGCCCGTGGGACCGCAAACAGACCAACCAGTCGTTGCGTCCTAACACCATAGAAGAAACCTACGAACTCTGCGAAGCACTCATCCAGGAAGACGACCGCAACATCATGAAAGAACTGGGCGATGTGCTCCTACATATCGTCTTCTACGCCAAGATAGGCGAAGAGAAGCAAACCTTCGATATAGCCGATGTGTGCCATCAGCTGTGCGACAAACTCATCTTCCGCCATCCTCATGTCTATCCGCCAGCAGACTGCGAGGCTGCCAAGGCCAAGGTGGAGAGCGTGGAGCAGGTGCTCCAAAACTGGGAGATGATAAAGCAGAAAGAGAAAGACGGCAACAAGTCCGTGCTCTCGGGCGTACCTGCCTCTCTGCCTACGCTCATCAAGGCTTACCGCATACAGGACAAGGCACGCAATGTGGGCTTCGACTGGGAAGAGCGTGAGCAGGTGTGGGACAAAGTGAAGGAGGAAATCGCAGAGTTTGAAGCCGAAGTGGCCGACATGGACAAGGCGCGTGCCGAGGCAGAACTCGGCGATGTGCTCTTCTCAATAGTCAATGCTGCACGCCTCTTCTCGCTCAATCCCGACAACGCCCTCGAGCATACCAATCAGAAGTTTATACGACGCTTCGACTATCTCGAGGAGCATACGATGAAGTGCGGGCGCAAGTTGCAAGATATGACCTTGGCCGAAATGGACGCAATATGGGACGAAGCCAAAAGCAAGGGGCTGTAGCCGAAAACACAGCAGCTGCTGGTGAAGTCTATTACCGCTTGCCACGCGCCACGGCGGTCGTGCACCTCACCTCACGAGAGTCGCCACTGCGCTTGTCGGCTGCCACCGATGCGCCGCCACGACGTGGCTTTCTCGTCGCGCCTTTCGTGCCATCTGCTGCCACGCCGCTCTGCTACTTCGTGGCCGACACATGGGAAATCATAGATCTCTCTGCCGTCGCACCGCCACATCTTACGGCGCATTACGCCCCCGATAGCGGCAAGGCCGATTATGTCCGTGCCTTTGCTGCCGTGCAGGAAGTCCTGCGAGCACAGCGCTGCGACAAGGTGGTGCTGGCTCGTCAGATGGCAGTGACGCACGATGCGCTCACCTCGCAGCAGCAGGTGGCACTCTTCGCCGAGGCTTGCTGTGCCTATCCCGAGAGTTTCGTCTGCCTCTTCTCTTCGTCCGTGACGGGGACATGGCTCGTAGCGACACCCGAGATACTGCTCTCAGCCTGCCCCGACGGCACGGCACAGACCATGGCTTTGGCGGGCACGATGCCCATAGGCGACAGCGACAAGCCGTGGAGCGAGAAAAACAAGCACGAGCACGACGTGGTGGTCGATTACCTCTGTCGCGTCCTTGCTCCATGTTGCAGCCGTGTGGCGCACACCAAGCCTTACACCGTCGCTGCGGGGGCGGTCGTTCATCTCCGTACTGATTTCTCCCTCACGCTTTGCTCCGACTGCGCTGCGCTTGCCGTGGCAGAGCGGCTGCACCCTACGCCCGCAGTTTGCGGTCAGCCCACCGTCGCCGCCCTGCGTGCCATCGTCACTGCCGAGCCATGCCCACGCGCCTATTACAGCGGCTATGCTGGCCCTTGCGACCC
>JAGHRU010000198.1 GCA_018066225.1 Candidatus Equimonas enterica | reverse complement strand
ATACCGGGCTGCTGGTAAGGCTGATTCATGCGGGCAGCAGCCTGCTCGGGCGTCATGGCCTGCCAAGCGCGAATGCTATTGTACCAACGGCCTTGATACTCGTGGGCATCAATGTCAATGCTTACGGTATAGACTTGATTGACCTGCAAGTTCATTTGTGCAATGCGGTCTGCGCCAAACACTTCAAACATGCAGCGGCGTGGACGCTGTTCAATAGTTTCCAACACGTAGGGCTGCAACTTCCAAGGCTGTCCGGAAGTCTTGCTGGTGCCTTCACGCGGCTCAAGAGCCGCAATAATCTTTCCTGTAATTTCCATATTCGTGATATTGTAATTTCGCTGCGAAGTTACGACTTTTTTTTGTTTGAGACGTGAAGGCACGCAAAATTCCTCATATTTTTTTCGTTTTGCGCGTTTTTTTACCCGTGTCGTGCGGGAAATTAGGAAAAAATATGTAACTTTGTGCGCTTTAATAGGCGAAATAAACATTACCAACCCGAAATATTCAAAATAGTTACGCTCCAAATATGAAATTTATCGTTTCCAGTTCAGAACTTTCGACCCGCTTGCAGACTTTGGGTCGTGTCATCAATTCCAAGAACAGTATTCCTGTTTTGGGCAACTTCTGGTTCCATATCGAAGGGAAGAGCCTCACGATTACAGCAGCCGAGACCGAGATTACGCTAAGCACGGTGATGACTTTGACGGAGGCTGATGCCGACGCCGATTTCTTGCTGTCTGCCCGTACTATTCAAGACGCTATTAAGGAAATACCCGACCAGCCCTTGACGTTCTATGTCAATGTAGAGCAGTGTCGTGTCACCATCGAGTATCAGAATGGTAAGTATGAGCTCACTTGCGACAAAGCCGATGAGTTCCCTCGTACCAAGGCTTTGGAAGGTGACATCCACACCGTGGTCGTTGCGAGCGAGAAACTTTACGCAGGCGTCAATCGCGCGCTCTTTGCGACGGCCGAAGACCAGTTACGCCCGCAACTCAATGGCGTGTATTTCGATCTCACGCCCGAGTCGCTGGTTATCGTGGCTTCCGATGGCTTGAAATTGGCCTGCGGTCGCATTCTCAATGTGCGCGATGACAATGCGGCGTCCTTCATCTTGCCCAAGAAACCAGCCAACGCTTTCAAGCCTGTCTTGGCGCGCGATGGCGGCGATACGACGGTAAGTTTCACCGACCGCAATGCCGTATTTACCACTGAAGACTATACGATGAACTGTCGCTTGATAGAGGGACGCTTCCCCAACTATTCCAGTGTGATACCAAAGGACAACCCCAACCGCATCACCGTCAATCGCCCTGCGCTCATTAGCGCTTTGCGTCGTGTGCTTGTGATGTCCAGCCTTGCCAGCACCTTGGTTAAGCTGCAAATAGCTCCCAACCGCTTGACTATTTCTGCTCAAAACATCGACTACGCGATGGGAGGTGAGGAATGGATTATCTGTGACTACAACGGTATGAATATGTCCATAGGCTTCAAGGGCGCAACGCTTCTGGAATTGCTGGGCAACATTGAGTCGGAAGAGGTGACGTTCTGCCTCGCCAACGACGGCTCACGTGCCGGGGTCATCGTGCCGACTCAGCAGCCTGAAGACGAAGATGTGCTGATGATGCTGATGCCTATGATGCTTAACGAATAAGTCAGTATGCACATCATCCTTGGCATTACAGGCAGCATCGCTGCTTACAAGTCCTGCACTCTGCTCCGCCTTCTCGTCAAGGCGGGGCATGAGGTTCAGGTCGTGATGACTCCGTCAGCCAAAGAGTTTATCACTCCTCTCACGCTCGCCACGCTTAGCCGTAAGCCTGTGGTGAGCGATTTTTTTGATCGTCGCGATGGCTCGTGGCATAGCCATGTCGATATGTCGCAATGGGCGGATATGCTGATTGTCGCTCCAGCGTCAGCCAGCACGATTGCCAAGATGACCCACGGCATAGCCGACAACATCCTCGTCACCACTTACTTGGCACAACGTCCCGATACGCCTGTTATCGTCTGCCCTGCTATGGACCTCGATATGTATAGTCATGAGGCCACGCAGGCCAACTTGCAGAAATTGCATGCGCGGTCTCATCACTATGTCGTGGAGCCTGCTGAGGGCGAATTGGCTTCGCTTCTGGTGGGGAAAGGGCGGATGCAGGAGCCCGAAGTCATCGCCGATTTTGTCGGCCGCTATTTCGCGGAGCAGCAGCGCAGCAGTCAGCCGCTTTATGGCAAGCGTGTGCTGATAACGGCAGGCCCAACCCATGAGCCCATCGACCCAGTCCGTTTCATCGGAAATGCCTCTTCGGGGCGCATGGGGTTTGCTTTGGCCGAAGCCTTTGCAGTGATGGGGGCTGAGGTGGAGCTTGTGGCAGGCCCTGTGGCGTGCACAACGCATCAGCCGCATATCACCCGTCATGACGTGATGACTGCCGAGCAGATGCACAGCGCGTGCCTTGCACTGTTCCCGCAGTGCGATGGCGCGGTGCTTTGTGCCGCCGTAGCCGACTTCACTTATCCCCATGCTCATGCGTCGAAACTCAAACGCGAGGGCAGTGGTGGTCTCAATCTGTCGCTGGTGCCTACGCAAGATATCGCTGCGGCCTTGGGACAAATGAAGCGCGAGGATCAAAGACTCGTCGGCTTTGCGCTCGAAAGTGATGATGGTGAGGCCAATGCCAAGGAGAAGATGCAGCGCAAGCATTTTGATTTCATTGCCCTCAACTCTATGCAGCACAGCAATCCCATAGGCAGCGACAGCAACGACATCGTTTTGCTCTTTGCCGATGGCCGTCGTGAGGCATCGGGGCGTAGCAGCAAGGCGGTGTGGGCGCAGCGCATCGCAGCGCACTTTGCCGCGTTGTTTACCATGTCATAGTCTTACCCTTTTTATACCACACTATGCGAAATCTATTTGGGGCAACATTGCTCTTGTTGCTCATCTTGTTGCCAATAAATGCTCTTGGGCAAGAGATTGACGCCCAAGTGCGTGTCAATCATCAGCAGATACAGGGCACATCTACAAGTGTGTTTGAGAACTTGGAGACGAGTCTTCGCGATTTTATCAACGAGCGACAGTGGACCAATCTGCAAGTGGCGCGTGGTGAGCGCATCAGTTGCACGTTCAACATTACCGTCACCAAGTACGACGAGTCGGCTCACACCTTCGAATGTCGTCTGGCCGTTGCTGCCACGCGTCCCGTCTTTGACGCTTCATACACCACGACGACTTTCAGCACGCAAGACCCCAATTTCAACTTCGAATATCAGGAGTTTGACAAGTTGGACTTCCGTCCCGATGTGATTGATAACGAATTGACGGCTTTGGTGGCCTATTATGTCTATCTCATTATCGGCATAGACCTTGACACCTTCTCGCTCAAAGGCGGTACCGACCAGTTGCAGGTGGCGCGCGACATCTGCAACAATGCGCAGTCGCTCCTGCTCAGTGCCAAGGGGTGGAAGGCCTTTGAGGATGACAAAAACCGCTATGCCATTATCAACGACTATATGGACAATGGACTTGAAGATTTCCGCCAGATGCAGTACAAGTACTATCGTGAAGGCCTGGACATCATGGCCGAGAGTGCCGAGCGTGGGCGTGCTGCCATCACCGAAGCCCTGAGCCTCTTGGGCAAGGCGCATGAGAAGAAGTCGATGAGTATGTTGCCGCAACTCTTCACCGAGTATAAGCGTGACGAAATCGTCAATATCTATCAAGGACAAGGGCACGGCACGCAAAAGGAGAAGACGGAACTCGTCGATATGCTAACGCGCATCAACGCCTCGCAGAGTGCGCAGTGGCGTCGGATAACTGCCAACCAATAAATAAACTGCTCCATGCTCTCTACGCTCTACATATCGTCGTACGCGCTTATCTCCGAACTGACTTTGGATCTTTCCTCTGGCTTCTCTGTCATCACGGGCGAGACGGGTGCGGGCAAGAGTATCTTGCTCGGTGCTCTGTCGCTGCTCCGTGGCGGACGTGCCGATGCCAAAGTCATACAGGCAGGGGCTAAAAAGTGCGTCGTAGAAGCCACGCTTGGCGACGTTGCTGCCGATGTGGTCGCATTGCATGACAAGGAAGATATAGACATCGACACGGCGCAGCCCGAAGTTATCATCAGGCGCGAAGTCGCTGTCAGCGGCAAAAGCCGTGCTTTCATCAACGACACGCCCGTGCTGCTTACTACGCTGCGCGACGTGAGCGACCGCCTTGTCGATATACATTCGCAGCATCAAAACCTGCTGCTCTCGCGCACCGATTTCTTGCGGTCTATGCTCGATAGGCTGGCTTTCGGCCACGATAGCCGTCTGCTCGATGCCTTCGCCGCGGCCTATCAGCGTTGCCAAGAGGCACGCAGCAGGCTGCAAGCGCACATCGCCAAGGTGGAGCAAGCGCGTGCACAGTATGACTACAATCTCTATCAATTGCAGCAAATCGACGCGCTGCAGTTGCACCCCGATGAGCAGTGCACCCTTGAGGCTGAACGCGATGCGCTGACCCACGGTGAAGACATTCGCACCGCGCTTGCCACTGCTGCTGCTGCGCTCGAAGGCTCGGCTGAGGCGACGGGGCAAGGCGAGAGCGTGGCCAATAGGCTGCGTATGGCCGAGGCGGCAGCCAGCGATGCCAGTTGCTTTATGCCCGAGGCCGCTTCGTGGTCGGAGCGTCTGAACAGTGTGCGCATCGAGGTGGACGACCTTTGGCATGACATCTCGCGAGCGGCCGATAGCGTGGAGGTCGATCCGCGTCGCTTGGAGGCTGTGGAGGAGCGTCTGGATGCTATATACACCTTGCTGCACAAGCACAAGTGCGACGACCTCGCAGCCCTTTTGGCTTATGCCGAGAGCCTGCGCCAGCAGTGCGATGCCGTGGCTTTGGGTGAAGAACACACGGCCGCGTTGCAGCGCGAAGCCGAGGCGGCAGCCGAGCAGATGCAGCAGACGGGACAGCAACTCACCGCGGCGCGACAAGCGGCGGCGCAGCAGGCCGAAGGGCTGTTGGTGAAGGAGTTGCAAAAGTTCGGCATGCCGCATGTGCAGTTGCAGTTTCAGTTCGTCCGCCGCGCCGCGCCCGATGCTTCGGGCTTCGACACGCTGCACCTGATGTTTGCTGCCAACAAAGGCGGTGTGGTGCAGGATGTCGCCGATGTGGCCTCGGGTGGCGAAATAGCCCGCGTCATGCTGGTGCTCAAAGCCTTGGTAGCGACGCATACCCAGTTGC
Organism: Candidatus Equimonas enterica; assembly: GCA_018066225.1. GTDB lineage: Bacteria > Bacteroidota > Bacteroidia > Bacteroidales > Bacteroidaceae > Alloprevotella > Alloprevotella enterica. The sequence continues at coordinate 3,921 of JAGHRU010000198.1, read as the reverse complement.
CCACCATCATCTTCGACGAGATAGACACTGGCGTGAGTGGTACGATGGCCGAGCGCATGGGGCATATCATGCAGCAGATGGCCGCCACGACGCAGGTGCTGTGCATCACCCACCTGCCTCAAATCGCAGCGCAGGGGGCGCACCACTACCTCGTGGAGAAAGTAGAAACTGCCACTGCCACAGCGAGCGAAATCCGTCCGCTTGACGACGAAGAGCGCTTGCATGAAATAGCCAATATGCTTTCGGGTGCCGAAATCACGGCGGCCGCATTGAATAACGCCCAGGAACTCCTTGGGCTTACCAAACGAAATTCTTGTAAATGAGACACGAAAACTATCCACTTTGTGTGGCAGAGAATTGTCCTGCTACCAAATGCCTGCGTCAGGTGGCACGCCTGACGTCACACGCCCAACTGCCGACATGGCGTGTCCTCAATCCCGACAGTGTGAAACCTCAATTGGGGGAGCAATGCCCGTACTTCGCACACTCCGAGCGCGTCACCATAGCGCGCGGATTTACAACTGCCTTGCGCCTCATCCCCCAAGGTAATATGCTGGCTCTGCGTGAGGAGTTCTTGAAGGACATGAGTCTCTCGGGCTATTACCTATGGCGTAAGGGCAATGTCTTGCTGACGCCTAAACATCAAGCCTACATCGAGGCCATCTTCCGCCGTCACGGCTATCCCCAAGACGAGCCGATACACTACGACCGCACCTATCTCGACTACGAGTGGTAACCCTCGCGGCAGAGCCTAACGACTCTCCTACGATGCTCTTTCATTTTACTGCCCATTAAAATCGATTTTAGTGGGCATTAAAATAAATTACAACGGGCATTATAAAAAATTTTAACGGGCATTATAATACGATGCTCTCACCTTACTATATATCTTCCGATACGATGCGAAAGACAGTTTCTCTCCTCATCGCTTCCCTTGTAAGCCTTTGTCTCTATGCCGCAGTGCCCTCGGCCGCTGTGGTCAATGTCATTACCTACGATGCGCAAGGCAGTGTGCTGCATAGTGGCTACGGCTTCTATGTCAGTGCCGATGGGCGTGCCGTCGTGCCCTATACGCTGTTGCAGGATGCCTATCGCGCCGAGGTCATCGATGCCAAAGGAGCGCGCAGCACCGTCACGCGCTTGGCCGGAGCATCTTCGGCCTTGGACATCGCCATCGTCTATGCGCCGACACGCAAGGCTGACTTCCTCACCATCGCTCCCGCAGAAGGGGCTGCTTTGGCAGAGGGTAGCACGGCTACACTGGCCTATTATACCACTAATAAGAAAGACACCCCACTTGCGGCGACCATCACGCGGGCGGAAACCTATGGCGCGTATGCCTATTATACTCTCTCGACGGACAATAGCGACAAGTATTTCGGCTGCCCGCTGCTCGACGCTACGGGGCAGGTGGTGGGCATCGTGCAGCGCAGTGTAGGCAAGGATGCCACCAGCGCGTGTGCCGTTGATGCCCGCTTCGTCCATCAGTGTGGCGTGGAGGCCATCAGTGCTTTGGGCAGTGACTATGCCGCTCTGCACTTCCCCGTCATGTTGCCCGAGCAGGAGCAAGACGCTTACAGCTTCGTCTATATGCTCACCCGTAGCGGAGCGGCCGACGAGAAGGTGAAGCCTGCGCTCGACGACTATGTGGCGGCCTATCCCGACAGCGTGAAAGGCTATCTGGAACGCGCCACCTACGCCACCGAGCATCTCGACTTCGCTGCTGCCGATGCCGACATCAAGGCGGCGCTGGCCACCGGACTGCACGCCGATGAAGTGCACAATACTTACGCCAACCTCATACTGAGCAAGCAGACGGCGATGCCAGAGCCTGCCTATGGCGACTGGACGCTGGAGCGTGCTTTGGCCGAAGCCGAGAGAGCCTACGCCATCCGTCCGCAAGGACTCTACGAGTTGCAGCAAGCCAGCGTGCTGTTTGTGATGCAACGCTACGCCGAGGCGGCCGCCCTTTATGCGGCTGTGGCGCAGTCGTCCATCGGTCAGCCCGAGCACCACTATCTCGCTGCCCGTGCCCTCAAATTGACGGGAGATGAGAGCGTGATGCCAGAGGTGATGGCGCATCTCGATAGTGCGGTGGCTGGTTATACCGCGCCCTATCCCGTAGAAGCCGCTAAATATCTGCTCGAACGCTCACAGGTGCGCCTGATGCAGCGCCAATATAGACTAGCCGTAGCCGATCTCAACGACTACGAGAAGGCCGTCGGCCCTCAAAATCTTAATGCCGAGTTCTACGCCATGCGTATGGGTGCCGAGCGCAGTGCCAAGATGTATCAGCAGGCCATCAATGATGCCAATACTGCTGCGCACTTCGCAGGTGAAGCCGAAGGCCCTTACTATCGCCTTGAAGCGGCACTTATCTATCTCCAGACGCGCAATTTCACAGAAGCGGCAGACATCGCTCTGGAAGTCACGCGCCAGAAGCCCGACTCGGCTGATGCCTACAAAGTGCTCGGCATCGCCCAAGGCTATCTCGGCAAGCGGTCGGAGGCTTTGCAGCATCTCGCCGAAGCCAAGCGACTGGGCGACGACAGTGTAGATACCTTCATAGAGAAAATTAAGAGCGGCACCCTTGGCCAATAATAACGCAATAAGCATGGGCTTGCAACTGACTTTCCGCATCAACTACCACACCCACTGGGGCGAAAGCCTCTGCCTCGTCATCGACGGCGCATCGCCACAGCGTTTCCCGCTCTCGACCTGCGATGGCAAGGTGTGGGAACTCCCTACGCCTTGGCACGCAGAGGCCAGCGGCTGTCTGACCTATCACTATGAGGTGGAGTGCGAAGGCCGAGTGACGCGGCAGGAGATGGGGCGCAATCTGCATACGCTCCATCTCTCGGGACTTCGCGGCAGGCTGTGCATCACTGATGCTTGGCGCGAGTTGCCAGAGCATGCGCCGCTTTTCACTTCGGCGTTTTCAGGACATGACGTAGCGCCAGAGCCCAGTGCGTGCCTTTCCGTAGCCAGTCAGACCAAAGCCTCGCGCACCCTGACGCTACGCGTGCTCTGTCCCTGCTTGCGTCAGCAGGGGCGCTATTTGGCCATTGTGGGCGAGAGTGCGCCTTTGGGAGCGTGGCAGACAGCGTGCGCTCTGCCGATGACGGAAGTCAAGGCTGGGCATTGGCAGATAACTCTCTCCACGGAGGTCTTTGCCCAGCATACGGCCTACAAGTTTGTGAGTGTGGAGGCCAAGACCCACCAGTTGGCAGAGTGGGAGAGTGGTGACAACAGACACCTCTACATCCCACGGCTGAAAGCCGATGAACACATCGCTTTGCCCGAGGTAGAACTCTACTTCCCATCGCTATTGCAGCGCGTGGTAGGCACTGCTGTTCCCCTGTTTGCCTTGCGCACACAGGGCTCACAAGGCATTGGCGATTTGGGCGACCTTGTCGCTTACATCCGTTGGACGAAGTCGGCCGGTATGGGTGCTGTGCAACTCCTGCCCATCAACGACACCACGCAGAGCCGTACTTGGACCGACAGTTACCCCTACAATGTCATTTCCGTACACGCCTTACACCCCATTTACATCGACTTGCGCAGCCTGCCTGCACCTTCCGATAAGGCCTACCTGGCGACTTATCGTCAGACGGCACGCCGCCTTGGCGCGATGGCGGAGGTCGATTACGAAGCCGTCTTGCGCTTAAAGGAGGACTACCTGCGCCGTGTCTTCGCAGAGCATGGAGCAACGGTGGCACAGACAGCCGATTATCAGCAGTTTGTGGCGGCCGAGCGCGCTTGGCTGCTGCCTTATGCGGCGTTTTGCGCCCTGCGTGACCGCCATCACACGGCCGACTTCTCAGCGTGGGGGCAGCCGCGTTATGTGCCAGAGCAGATAGCGGCCATGCGACGTCGGCAGCCCGATTTTGCCCGCGAGATAGACCTATATATATATAT
>JAGHRU010000216.1 GCA_018066225.1 Candidatus Equimonas enterica | reverse complement strand
ATGCCTTTTCACCCTCCCCCCATCTCCCCCGATAAGCCCATGCATAACTTCCTCTCGCTCTGCCTCGCCAACTTCCTCCTTTTGTTTGGCTTCTACGCCGTGATGACGCTGCTGCCCTTCTACATGGACGAGGTGGTGCACGCCAGCCACGCCACCACGGGCATCGCGCTGACGGCACTCACCGTGGCAACCGTCGTCGTGCGCCCCATCGGCGGCTACATCTACGACCTCATACAGCGTCGCCCGCTCTACCTTGGCGCGTATCTCCTCTTCGTGTGCAGCGTGGCAGGCTATGCCTGGTGCACCGTCTCGGGACTCATCATCGCCATGCGCGTGATGCAGGGCATCAGTTTCGGCACTGCCACAGTAGGCGGCTACGCCATACTGGCCGACATTCTCCCGCCCCAGCGACTCGGACGCGGCATAGGCTACTACGGCTTGGCCAATACGCTGGCCATGTGCTTCGCTCCCGCGCTCGCCTTGGCACTGCGTGAGCACTTCTCCTACGCCCACATCTTCTTCATCTGCTCGGCCATCAGCCTGCTCGGACTGCTCGCCGCACTGATGGTCGGTGTACCCCACCGCGACCTCCACTGCCGCTCCCGTCGTCCGAGGCTCGACGACCTCTTCGTGCTACGCGGCTTGTGGCCCATCGCCTCGTTCCTGCTCGCCGCCATACCCTACGGCATGACGACAGGCTACATGGCACTCTATGCTATCGAGTTGGGCTTGGCAGCCGAAGCAGGCCTCTTCTTCACGGCTATGGCCGTCGGCGTAGGGGCTTCGCGCGTGGTAGGCGGCCACCTCGCCGACCGCATCGCGCCACAGCGTCTCATCTATGTCGGCATCAGCCTCTGCGTGGCCACCTACGCCGTCACTGGCCTACTGCCGATGGGCAGCCGCCTGCTGCCGCACGCCTGGCTCCTTGGACTCTACCTGCTGCTTGCCCTCTGCGTAGGCACAGCCTTCGGCATCCTCCACCCCGCCTTCAACAAACTCATGCTCTCACTCACCACAGCCGACCACCGCGGTGCGGCCTCTAGCACCTATCTCACGGGCTTCGACCTCGGCATCGGCACGGGGTTCCTCATCGGCGGTGCCGTGGCCAGCGCGACCGACTCTTACAGCATGGGCTACCTCTTGGGCACAGCGACAGCCGTGGCAGGCCTTGTTTCTTTCTGGATGTGGCAGCGTCAAGCCACACATTCGCCCCAAAAACCGTAAACTTATGCCCGTCAGCAAGCCCATTTTCGGCAAAACTATTGGCCATTCGCGCATAAATTAGTAACTTTGCACGCGCAATTCATAAAACCCAAACATATATGAAACTCACCAACACCCTCGAACATTACGAAGGCTACATCTGGAAGCGCGAAATCAACGTCCGCGACTTCATCCAGCACAACTACACGCCCTACACCGGCGACGAGACCTTCCTCGCCCCCGCCACAGAGCGCACCAAAGCCCTTTGGAGCAAACTCTCCGACATGATGCTCGTCGAGCGCGAGAAAGGCGTTTACGACGCAGAGACCAAACTCCCCCAGTCGCTCACCACTTACGGCCCGGGCTATATCGACAAGGACAAGGAAGTCATCGTCGGCTTGCAGACCGACGCACCGCTCAAGCGCGCCATCTTCCCCAAGGGCGGCATACGCATGGTGGAAACTGCCCTCAACTCCTACGGCTACGAACTCGATCCCGAGACCAAGGAAATCTATACCAAATATCGCAAGACGCACAACGAAGGTGTCTTCTCGGCCTACACCGCAGAGATGCGCGCCGCACGCCATAGCCACGTCATCACGGGTCTGCCCGATGCCTACGGCCGTGGTCGCATCATCGGCGACTATCGCCGCATCGCCCTCTACGGCATCAACAACCTCGTGGAAGAGAAGAAGCGTTATCTCCAGCGCCTCGAGCTGCAAGAGATTTCCGAGGAGTGCATCCGTCAGCGTGAGGAGATAGCCGAGCAGATCAAGGCTCTCGGCGACTTCACCAAGATGTGCGCCGCTTACGGCTTCGACGTTACCCGTCCTGCACAAGACGCCCGCGAGGCCGTGCAGTTCGTCTATTTCGGCTACCTCGCAGCCGTTAAGGACCAAGACGGTGCTGCCATGTCTATCGGCCGCGTTAGTACCTTCCTCGACATCTTCATCGAGCAGGACATCAAGGACGGCAAACTCACCGAAGAGGAGGCCCAGGAACTCATCGACCAACTCATCATCAAGTTGCGCATCGTCCGCTTCCTCCGCACACCGGAGTACAACAACCTCTTCTCGGGCGACCCCGTCTGGGTGACCGAGTCGCTCGGCGGTATGGGCATCGATGGCCGCACGATGGTCACCAAGACCTCCTTCCGCTTCCTGCGCACGCTCATCAACCTCGGTCCCGCTCCCGAGCCCAACCTCACCGTGCTGTGGAGTGAGCGTCTGCCCGAAGCGTGGAAGAAATACTGCGCCTATATCT
>JAGHRU010000152.1 GCA_018066225.1 Candidatus Equimonas enterica | reverse complement strand
TGGTCGCCCACACCTTCCACCACGGCCGTAGCACCAGAGTTGCGCACAGCGAAACGTTCGCCGACGCAGCCATTGATGTAGAGTTCGCCAGAAGTAGCCCCATAGAGCAAGGTGTTGCCAGCAATGGTATTGCGCTCGGCAGCAAAGCCAGCACGCATCGGCGTCACCACGGCGATGCGACCACCAGAGAGTCCCTTGCCCAGATAGTCGTTGGCATCGCCTTCGAGACGGAACGTGATGCCTCGCGTGAGGAACGCTCCGAAGGACTGGCCGGCACTACCACGGAACTTCACCTGTATACTGTCGTCGGGCAGACCCGACTCTCCGTAGCGCGAAGCCACAACGCCCGAGAGCATTGCGCCTACGGCACGGTCGGTGTTGGCAATGGTGTAGTCCAACTGCACCCGACGCTGACGCGTGAGCGCAGGCTGCGCATCGCGGATGATGTATTGGTCCTTGACTTGCGCGAGGTCGTGCTGCTGCTCGCTGGTAAAACGCTGCGGCGCATCACCACCTTCTCTATGCAGGATACGCGAGAAGTCGAGGTGAGCCATCTTGCACTCCGTGTCGCAGTCGCGGATACCGATAAGGTCTGTGCGTCCCACGATGTCGCTCAGATGACGAAAGCCCATATCGGCGAGCAATTCGCGCACCTCCTGCGCCAAGAAGCGGAAATAGCGCACGACATACTCGGCAGAGCCCTCGAAATGGGAACGTGCCTCGGCATCCTGCGTAGCGACACCCATGGGGCACTTGTTGGTGTGGCACAGTCTGTTGAGACTGCATCCCAGAACGACAAGGGCGGCTGTGCCGAAGGCAAACTCCTCAGCCCCCAAGAGAGCGAGCGTCACCACATCGCGGCCGGTCTTCAAGCCGCCATCGACCTGCAAACGTACCTTGCTTCTGAGCCCATTGAGCACAAGGGTCTGCTGCGCCTCTGCCACGCCTATTTCGGGGTCGATGCCGGCATAGCGTATGGACGAAGCAAGGCTACCGCCTGTGCCGCCGCCTGCTCCCGAAATGACGATGAGGTCGGCCTTCGACTTGGCCACGCCAGCAGCCACGGTGCCTACCCCACTCTCGGCTGCGAGTTTCACGCTGATAGCGGCACGCGGATTAACGTTTTTGAGATCGTAGATAAGTTGCGCCAAGTCCTCGATGGAATAGATGTCGTGATGCGGCGACGGCGACACGAGCGTCGCCCCGGGAAGAGAGTGTCGGGTGCGGGCGATGATACTATCGACCTTCACGCCCATCAGCATACCGCCATCACCGGGGTGTGCCCCTTGCGCCACCTTGATTTGCAGTTCATCCGCATTGACCAAATAGTGCGTCGTCACGCCAAAGCGTCCCGATGCCACCTGCTTGACACGCGAAGAAAGGCTGATGCCATCGACTTCGGCATGGAAGCGGTGCGGCTCTTCGCCACCTTCGCCAGTATTGGAACGTGAGCCAATGCGGTTCATAGCCTCGGCCAGAGCCTCGTGAGCCTCACGCGAGATAGCACCGAAAGAGATGGCCCCCGTAACGAAGTGCTTGACAATGTCATCGACTGGCTCCACCTCGTCTATCGCGATAGGCGAAGAAGGCAAGCGAAAGAAGTCGCGCAGAGCGATGGGGTGCTCTTTCTTATTGACAAGGTCGGCAAAGACCTTGTATTTCTCATAGTCACCACTGCGCGTAGCCAGTTGCAGGGCACGAATATTCTCTGGTGCCCAAGCGTGGCGCAAGCCGCCCTCGACATACTTATACTGCCCGGGCGAAGGTAGTGGTTTCTCCTCCTCCGCACCATAGGCATCGCTGTGCAGACGCACATAGTCGCGGGCTATCTCTTTGAGCCCTACGCCGCCGATAGTGGAATCCGTCGTGCCAAAATAGGTCGAGAGCAACTCCTCAGACAGTCCGACGGCCTCAAAGAGTTGTGCGCCACGGTAAGAACGCAGCGTAGAGATACCCATGCGCGACATCACTTTGAGCAGTCCGCCGCACATGGCACGGATGTAGTATTGCTCGGCTGCCTCATAGTTCATCTGCACCTTATGTCCGCGTACGAGATCGTCGATGACAGCGAAGGCCATATAAGGGTTGATGGCAGAAGCACCATAACCAAGGAGCAAGGCAGCGTGCATCACTTCGCGCACCTCACCGCTCTCGACGATAATGGCCGTCTCGCAACGCTTGCGCACACGGATAAGGTGGTGGTGCACCGCACTCACGGCCAGCAGCGTCGGGATAGCGGCATGGCGTGCATCGACCGTGCGGTCGCTCAATACAATATAGTCTGCACCGTCGGCCACACTCTGCTCGGCACGGCTACACAGCGTGTTGATGGCCTCTTTCAGGCCTTTGCGGCCACGCTTGGCTTCAAAGACGGTGGGGAGCGTGATGGCGGTGAAGCCCTTGTAACGGATGTTGCGGAGGATGTCAAGTTGTGCGTTAGTCAGTATGGGCTGCGGCAGGCGCACCATCTTGCAGTGCCGCTCCTCGGGTTTGAGGATATTGATGCCGACGCTGCCCACATACTCAGCCAGACTCATGACCAACTGCTCACGGATAGGGTCAATGCCCGGGTTGGTAACTTGTGCGAAGAGTTGGTAGAAGTAGTTGAACAGGAGTTGCGGACGGTTGGTAAGCACAGCCATTGGCGTGTCGTTGCCCATAGCCGCTATGGGTTCAGCACCCGTGGTACACATGGTGCCGATGATGTCGTCTATGTCTTCCTGTGTATAGCCAAAGAGTCGTAAGCGGCGAGAGTAGTCTTCGACGGTGTTGCTTATCTTTCTGCCCGAGCGCAAGGCATCAAGTTCGATGCGCACCTTGTCGAACCACTGCCTGTAAGGGTGCATCGCTGCCAACTTCTGCTTGAGCTCGGCGTCGTAATAAATGCGGCCTTCCTGCGTATCGACAAGCAGCATCTTGCCCGGGCTGAGCCGTCCCTTCTCGCGAATGTTGCTGGGGTCGCAACCGATGACTCCCGTCTCGGAGGCGATGACGAGGGTGTCGTCGTGCGTGATGAGGTAGCGTGCCGGGCGCAGGCCATTGCGGTCGAGCATACCGCCTGCATAGCGGCCATCGGTGAAGAGCAATGTGGCGGGACCGTCCCAAGGCTCCATAAGGATGGAGTGATACTCGTAGAAGGCTTTCAGATCAGCGGAGATAGGATTCTTGTCGTCCGTTGCCTCGGGTACGAGCATGGCCATAGCGTGTGGCAACGACAGGCCCGAGACGACGAGAAACTCCAAGACGTTGTCCAAAGAAGCGGAATCGGACATCCCCTCTTGCAGAATGGGAAGCACATCGTCGATGTCGCCAAAGGCTTGCGAAGTGAGGATGGTCTCACGCGCCTGCATCCATAGGCGGTTGCCACGGATTGTATTGATTTCGCCGTTGTGGGCAAGCATACGGAAGGGCTGTGCAAGGCTCCATGTGGGGAAGGTGTTGGTAGAGAAACGCGAGTGAACGATGGCCAGGCCACTCGTGAAATAGGGCTGCGTGAGGTCGCGGAAGTATTGGCGCACTTGCAGACTGGACAGCATGCCCTTATAGACTATGCAGCGCGAAGAAAGCGAAGCCACATAGAAGTCACGGTGGTGCACGCGACGCTCCACCTTCTTACGGATGATGTAGAGTTTGAGTTCCAGGTTGCCTTGCGCCGAGCGCCCACCAGGAGCAGTGATAAACACCTGACGGATGGCAGGCTCTGTTTGTCCCGAGCCTTGCCCAAGGACGTCGCTATTGACAGGCACAGCACGCATGTGCATCAGCGAGAGGCCTTGACGCTCTATCTCCTCGATGAGGATGCTGAGGATTTCGTGTTGCACCTCTTCCTCTTTGGGCAAGAAGATGAGTCCCGTGCCGTAGCGGCCTTGCTCGGGCACGGGGATGCCTTGCAGCAGGATGAACTCATGGGGGATTTGCAGGAGCACACCTGCACCATCGCCCGTATTCTTGTCAGCACCTTCTGCGCCACGGTGCTGCATATTCTCCAAGACATCGAGCGCCGACTCCACGAGTTCGTGCGTTTTGTTGCCATGGATATTCACAATCATACCCACACCGCAAGCATCGTGCTCGCAGTCTGGACGGTAAAGACTTTGGTATTTCATGGTTGAGAGCAAGCGAGGAAAGACATTCGTAGTGCCTCTCCCCTCTTTATTTCAAATGACGTCGTACTAAAATTTCCACCAAGGTTTCTTCTTCGGGGGCTCTATGTCGCCTTCTTCTATCAGGAACTGCTCATAGGTGATGCCGCGCGAGACGAGTTGGTAGATTACGCCCCAGTCGGGCAATCCGCCGACATTGCGGTCGTCGATAAACATATCGACCTTGGGTTTACGCGAGAAGTGGCTGTCGGTGTTCTTCTCTTCTTCATAGCCTTTGTTGATGGCATAGAAATTGATGCCACGCTCCTTACACCAATCGACAGCCTCTTCCAAGAGGCGTCCCTCGCGGCAGGTCCAGAGGATGAAATAGTGTCCCTCCTCGATGAGTCGCTTGATGGTGGCAACGGCAAAAGGACGCTCCTTACCGATGGCGGGGTAACGGTGCTCCACGACGGTGCCGTCAAAGTCTAATGCGATAAACATATTGTAATTATAATTTTTGGTA
>JAGHRU010000120.1 GCA_018066225.1 Candidatus Equimonas enterica | reverse complement strand
ATATAGCACAGACTCTCGGCCGTGATGCCAAAGGTGTTGGCGGCAATGGCTATCGTGCCCAATGGCGCGACGATGACCGTCCCCGCTATCTGGGCGCAACACAACAGCGACTGGCCTGCACCCACAGGCGCACCGATGCGCCACGCTTCGCTGAGAATGGCCGAAGTGGGACGGAAATGGCCACCCTCACGGCGCAGACGCAGCGTAGGACTCACCACGAGCATATAGCCCAGCATCAGCACGCAGGACAACAGCACCGCCAAGGCCGTGCCGAGGGCAGCACCTGTCACGCCGAGCCCCGCGCCCCATAGGTGCCACGCCTGGCCGAAAGCGTGCACACTGCGCGAGGGGAAGATGAAAAGGAAGTTGAAGACGATGTCGGAGAGACACATGACCACGCCAAGCACACTGGGGACAATGACGTTGCCAGAACACCGCAGCATGCCCGCAGCAAGGCTATTGAGCACCATCACTGGCAGCAACAAGGCGTAAATGCCAAAGTAGCGCGTGGCATCGCTACGGATGTCGCTGCCACCGCCGAGCCACGACGGCAAGGCCTGACACACGGCCAAGCCCACGGACATCAGCACGAGAGACATCAGCAGCGCGCTCACCAGGCCCTGCCGCACGACTTCACGCGCACCAAACTCGTCGGACGCGCCGATGCGGTGCGCCACCTGCACGGCAAAGCCCGTAGCGATGGCCGACACGAAAGCATTGAAGAGCCATATCGTGCTGGCCACCAGACCTACGCTGGCCGACGCACTCGCCCCCATTGTGCCTACCATCGTAGCGTCGATGTACTGCATCAGGATGCTGGACAACTGCGTGATGATGGCAGGCAGGCTGAGCAACGCGACAAGGCGGCACTGCTGACCACGGGTCAGCAGGCCACCTTCGCGGATAAGGCGCAGCAAGGCTTCCTTGCTGGTTTTGGTAGGCGTAGCGTCGTGCACGGGTGACACCTATCGTTGCAAGTTCAGTTCATCGACCGCATACTTCGCGCCACCGTAGATGTCGCACACCCACAGGACGTAGCGTATATCGACGCAGATGCAACGCTGCAACTGCGGATTGAAGCGGAGGTCGGACGAGAGGCTCTCAATGTTGCCGTCAAAGGCGAGACCTATCAAGGCACCGTCGGCGTTGAGGACAGGGCTTCCCGAGTTGCCGCCCGTGATGTCGTTGTTGGAGAGGAAGCACGTGGGCAGCTCGCCGCTGGGCAAAGCATAGCGACCGAAGTCCTTGGCTTCGTAGAGCGACTTCAGGCGAGCATCGACCACATAGTCGGGGTCGCGTGGGTTTTCCTTCTCTATCATGCCGTCGAGCGTGGTCTGCCAGTCGTAACGCACGGCGTTGCGCGGCTGCAAGTCACTGATGTGGCCGTAGGTCATGCGCAGGGTGAAGTTGGCATCGGGTGCCTTGGTCCAAGCATACATCTCTGAGAGGCCGCGCACGTAGATGCGATCCAGTTCAGCACGCTTGCGCTGATAGGCCATCAGAGCAGGGTTGAGGACATTAGCGTAAGCTTTGATTGCCTCTACATACTTGGCCAGCGCATCACTATCGTTATAGATATTGTCGAGGAACTTCTCCACATCGGCTTTGCTTTCCAAGCCTTCCAGTGAAGCCACATTCAGCCCCAAGCGATGCGTCTCTTGCCAGATAGGCAGCAGCACGCCCATTTTGCCGCGATCGTACTGCACATCCACGTTTGCCGTGTCGGCCATGTCCCACAACTCTTGACTTCTCACGGTGTAATTGAACAGGTTGAAGTCGTGGATGGTGTCGGCATAGGCTTTCACCAAGTCGGCGATGCGCTCGATGATGTCGGCATACTCGGGCTTTCCGCTCTGGGCAGCAAAGGCACGGAAGGCGGCCTCTTCGCGCTCCTTGATAGCCACAAGCCCCGTCTTCTTCACGCTTTCGTTCATGCCGCCAAAGTTCTTGACGACGTTGCCGAGACTCATGTACTGGTCAGCGTACTTCAAGGAGGCTTCCTTATCGGCGTCCATCAAGGCTTTCATGTAAGTCAGTTCGGCTTCACCCGCAAGGTTAATGGGGTAGTTGATGCTGCCCGTACGCAAATCTACCTCGCTGCGGGTGAGGTAGCGGCTTGTTGAGCCGGGGAAGCCCATAATCATCGTGTAGTCGTCCTTGTCTATACCTTTGAGGCTGACAGGGAGCGCACGCTCGCAGTGCAACGGCACGTTGGCCGCACTGTAATCGGCGGGCTGGCCGTTGGCATCTGCATAGATGCGAAACATCATAAAGTCGCAGTTGTGACGCGGCCATATCCAGTTGTCTTGATTAAATCCGAACTGCGCCACCTGCTGCGGCGGATTGACCACAAGGCGCACGTCGGTGTATTCCTGCTCATAGAAGAGATAGAAGCGATTGCCGCCAAAGAACGGCACGATGCGCACCGTCATGCCTTTGGCCTTCTTCCACTTGCTCTTGGCAAGCATACGCTGCGCCAGCGGCTCGAGGAAGGCTGCGCTTTGCATCTGATAGGCATCAGCCTTCTGCTTGGCGGCGGCTTTCTCCACATCGGCTGTAACGTCGATGATTTGCTTGACGAAAGTGAAGGAGAGGTGCGGCACCTGCAACTCTTCACTGCGTGAGTGAGCGAAGAAGCCGTCTTGCAGATAGTTGTGTTCCATTGTGGAAATGTCGTGCACAACGCCAAAGCCACAGTGGTTGTTGGTCAGCACAAGTCCGTCGTGCGACACCACCTCACCCGTACAGCCGCTGCCGAAGATGCCGACCACGTCGCGTAGGGAAGTAGAAGTCTCGCTATACACCTCGTCGGTGGGCATGAGCAGACCAGCACGACGGAGTGAGTCGGCGAGATGTTGCTCCTGCATAAGGGCGAGCAGCCACATGCCTTCATCGGCACGAGCGACAGCCACAGAGAGGAGCGCACAAAGGGTAATGAGTAACTTTTTCATAGGAGATGATTTATAGGATTTGCTGTTATGCGTGTATTGTGACCATCGTTGCGCCGAAGCCGTATTCGCGGAAAGAAGCGTCTTGATGCGTACATTGGGGATATTTCGCTTTGAGCTCGCGCAAGATGGCTTGGCGCAGCACGCCTTCGCCCTTGCCGTGGATGAAAACGATGCGCCGCCCCTTGTCTTTGGCATACTGCGCCATCGTCTGGTGGAAAATGCCGAGTTGATAATCTAAGATAGCACTGGGCGTCATCCCCGCAGTGGAGTCGAGGAGTTCGGCGGTGTGCAGGTCAATCTGCACGATAGCCGTAGAATCGGGACGGCTCTGCCCTTGTCGCTGACGCGCAGGCTGCGACTGGCGGCTGTCAGCGGGGCGCTCCATCATCTTTGCCTTCAACTCCTCGGGCGAGACCATGATGGCACGCACGGGCTTATCGTCGCGGACGATATCGACGATGAGCGAAGGCTCGTCAAAGAAGTCGTTGGCGTGAAACGTATGAAGCTTGTAGAACTTGGTCGTGTCCATACGTAGCGCAGCGCTCAAAGCGGGCTTGGGAGCAAAGGCCTTGTCGGTCTTATAAGCAAAGCACTGCACCGTCAGGCGTTCCCACTCGCCCAAGACGTCGCGCTCAAACTCCTCCAAGAAGTCCTTGGTATTGGGAGCGATGACGCCTTGGTGGCGCAGGTGGAGCACGGCACCCTCTTGGTGACTGATGGCGTAGTGCAGATAGTAGTTGCTATCATTGATGAGATAGCACTCAAAAGCCGTGTTGCCGACCGTCTTTGGGTCAATGGGAACGAAGCCAAAGCAGAGGTTGAGGCGCTCACCTCCCCTACGCTCTATGGGCTTGGGGGTGAAGGTGATGGGACGATCTGCCGGCTCGGTGTCTCTCGTCGCAGCACTTTGGGCTGCCTCCGCAGGGGTGTCGGTAAAAGTCTGCTGCACGAGGTTGAGTTCGTTGGTAGCGATGACGACAACCTCGCTACGCAATGTCGGGACTTCAAACCCGTCTTCGTCGCGTACGACGACGATGTTTTTGCCTTGAAAGGCCGCTATTTCTCCGCCTCCTACATCGTTGAGGAAGCGTACTTTATCGCCTATTTTCATGGAGAATGTGTGGTATCTTGGGTTAGTTGAAGAGGTGACGCAGCGCGTGCTCTACGCGGCTGACGGGCACCAGCTCTATGCTCTGGATGCTGGTCGTATCCAATCCTGTAAGGTTTTGCTCGGGCATGACGAAACGCTGGAAGCCGAGTTTCTGCGCCTCGGTTATGCGTTGCTGTATGCGGGTGACGGGGCGTATTTCGGCCGAAAGCCCACATTCGCCAGCCATACACACGCTGCGCTCTATCGCCCTATCGACATTGGACGAG
>JAGHRU010000021.1 GCA_018066225.1 Candidatus Equimonas enterica | reverse complement strand
AGGTCGCCCCCAACTTCTACAACAACGAGCAGGCACTGCGCTCGGTCGTCCGCATGGCCTATCTCACCGCCATCGACGACTATCAAGACATACAGGAGTTGCCCACGGGCAAGGGCTATGCCGACATTGTCTATCTGCCCCGTCCCCTCTCCTCCTATCCCGCCTTGGTGATAGAACTCAAATGGGACACCGCCGCCCAGACCGCCATCGACCAAATCCGCGAGCGCGACTATCCCGAAATCTTAAAGCCGTTCTCCGCCGACATCCTGCTCGTGGGCATCAGCTACGACAGGGACAGCAAGCAGCACACCTGCCGCATAGAGCGCATCACGAAGCAATAATACAAAGCCTATGGGACTCTACATCAACAAAGGAAACACGGCATTTACCGACTACACACGCGGTGAGTATATCGACAAGACAGGCATGATAGCCTACATCAACGCGACGCTGGACACAGCCAACCGCCTCACCTGCGTCACCCGTCCGCGCCGCTTCGGCAGGTCCATGGCGGCCAATATGCTCTATGCCTACTACGACCGCTCGTGCGACTCCGCCGCCCTGTTCGACCGCTTCGCCATAGCAAAGGATGCGTCGTATAAGGAGCATTTGAACAAGTATCCCGTCATCTATATCGACATAACGAACTTTACCACCGAATATAGCGGAAGGGAAGACATCATCGACATACTGCAAACGAAAGTGAAAGCCGATGTCATGAAGGCCTATCCCTCTATTGACTACGGCGAAATGAGCAGTCTGATGGACGTGTTGCTCGCCATAGCCACAGAGCAAAAGCAGAAGTTCATCGTCATCATCGACGAATGGGATGCGATATGCCGCGAGTTGGCCGACAAGCCCGCACTGATGACGCAGTATGTAAACCTACTGCGGCGCATGTTCAAGAGCGGCGACACCGCCACCGTCTTTGCTGGCGTCTATATGACGGGCATACTGCCGATTAAGAAATACGGCACGCAGTCCGCGCTCAACGACTTCCGCGAGTATTCCATGACCACGCCCGGCGCAATGGGCGGCTTCCTCGGCTTCAACGACGGCGACGTGAAGCGGCTCGCCGAGAAGTATCACATGGATTTCGCGGAGCTCAAACGCTGGTACGACGGCTACGAGATGGACACCTTCGACTGGCGCGACAACGCACCCGAAATCAAGAAGACGGCCATCTACAACCCCAACTCCGTGATGACAGCCATACGCAGCCGACGCTGCGACAACTACTGGGCACAGACCGAGGCCTTCGAAGCGTTGCAGCAGTATATCGACTGCGACTTCGACGGCGTGAAGGAGACGCTGGAAAAACTCATCCGAGGCGACGGCGTGCGTCTCAACGTGCTCCGATTCGGCAACGACATCAGCAGCGTGAGCGACAACGAAGAACTCTTCACGCTGCTCATCCACTTCGGCTATCTGAGTTACGACCCCGATCTCAAAGAGGCCGTACTCCCCAATCAAGAAATCCGCGAGGAGTTTGTCGAGGCACTGCGCGGCAGCCGCAGCCACAAGGCACTCTCGAGGCTCGTGCGCCAGTCCGACCAGTTGCTCGAAGCCCTCTGGATGGAAGACGCAGAGGTGGTAGCTCAGGGCGTGGAGTATATCCACAACCACAAGGTCGCCCCCAACTTCTACAACAACGAGCAGGCGTTGCGCTCGGTGGTGCGCATGGCTTTTCTCGGCGCTATTGACCACTACATCGACATTCAGGAACTGCCGAGCGGCAAGGGCTATGCCGACCTTGTCTTCATCCCGCGACGCAACACCCGCAAGCCTATCCTGGTGATAGAACTCAAATGGGACACTGCCGCCCAGACCGCCATCGACCAAATCCGCGAGCGCGACTATCCCGAAATCTTAAAGCCGTTCTCCGCCGACATCCTGCTCGTGGGCATCACTTACGACAGGGACAGCAAGCAGCACACCTGCCGCATAGAACGCATCACGAAAGAATGAGCCATATTCCTCTCTGCCCAAGTCGCGAAAACGGCTTGGGCAGAGAGGTGAAACGGTGTGGGCAGATAGTTTCGGCTGTCTGCCCATAATAATAAGAAGCAAGTATAGGAAGGAGGAAAATGCTTTACTACTTAACAAAAGACGATGGGAATGTCACTTCTTCTCTTGGCAAGAATATACCTTTGATGCAATTTAGGTTTCTAATGGCTATCTGAATATGGGTTTTCGCGTATATTTCCATATTTTTAATCTTTTCCCCCTCCCAAAAGCAACCGCGCACAGAATCGAAAACACGAATGTCACTGAAATGTTGTGTATTTATTTCATCTTTGTATTTCGCGTCAGTCGTCCTTGTTAGATGGTTGATGACTGCACAATCATAATCTCGCAGTATCTTGTTTTTATGCCTGTCACTCTTTGCATCGCGATTGATAGGCAACGGCAAACCCAAGCACTTCATATCTTGTTCAAATTCATCGCGGGCTTTCTCTATCAACTGTATGCAACATGAGTCCATCAAGTCGAGACATGTTCCTAATTCATAGACCACTCCCACCACAGTACCACCAGCACCATATTGCTCCGTTGCCCATTCGCGTGCTCTCTCCAAGTTGTTCTCCCATATATAAAAACCAGAACCCAGCCAATCATACTGATTTTCACTAATCCGTATTTCGGTTGGATTTTTAATCAATTTCTGGGCTATATCCTTTTTGCACCCATGAAATCCTATAGAAAGATTGCCTCTATCATTATAGAGTTGCCCCATGTGCTCTGTCTATAAG
>JAGHRU010000039.1 GCA_018066225.1 Candidatus Equimonas enterica | reverse complement strand
ACGTAGGGATGCGGATAGGCTTCACGGCGCAAGATGGTCTGTATGGCCTCGGCGCACACGGCCCAGCTCTCGTCGAGGTCAGCGTGTATGCTCTCCTCGTGCAGCAAGAGCTTACCCAAGCCTTTGAGTGTGCTGGCAAAGGCGATGAGGGCATGCCCCATAGGCACACCGATGTTGCGAATGACGGTGCTGTCGGTGAGGTCGCGCTGCAAACGGCTGATAGGGAGTTTGCGGCTCAGATGCTCCAAGATGGCGTTGGCGATGCCGAGATTGCCTTCCGAGTTTTCAAAGTCAATAGGATTGACCTTATGGGGCATGGCACTGCTGCCCACCTCACCAGCCTTGATGCGCTGCTTGAAGTAGTTCATGGAGATATACTGCCAGAAGTCGCGGTCGAGGTCAAGGATGACGGTATGCACGCGCTTCATGGCATCAAAGACGGCAGCGAGGTTGTCGTAGTTGCTGATTTGCGTCGTCCATTGCTCACGCTCCAAGCCCAACTTCTCGCGGGTGAAGTGGTTGGCAAAAGCGCGCCAATCGTAGTCGGGATAGGCCACATGGTGGGCATTGAAATTGCCAGTCGCGCCACCAAACTTCACCGTGATGGCACACGCCTTGAGCAGGCGCAACTGCTCTGCGAGGCGATAGGCGAAGACCTCCACCTCCTTGCCCAGTCGCGTAGGCGACGCGGGCTGGCCATGCGTCTTGGCAAGCATCGGTATGTCCTTCCACTCATCGGCATAGCGACGCAGCGTGTCTATAATAGCCTCTACCTGCGGCACATAGACCTCACGCAGCGACTCGCTGAGCATCATCGGCACGGAAGTGTTGTTGATGTCCTGCGAGGTAAGGCCGAAGTGGATAAACTCCTTATACTTCTCCAAGCCTCCCATAGCATCAAACTTCTCCTTGATGAAATACTCTATGGCCTTGACATCGTGGTTGGTGATGCCCTCTATCGCCTTGACGCGCAGCGCATCGTCCTCAGAAAACTGGCAATAGATGTCGCGCAAAGCAGAGAAGCGCGTAGCATCGAAGTCGGCCAACTGCGGCAGCGGCAACTCGCAGAGGGCAATGAAATACTCTATCTCAACACGCACACGGTATTTCATCAGGGCGTATTCGGAGAAATAAGGCGAAAGACTTTGCGTCTTGGCATGGTAGCGGCCATCAACGGGTGAGACCGCAGTGAGCATATTTAGCGACATATTGGGAAAAGTGTGTATAACTATTTGAGCGTGCAAAGTTAGCAATTTGTTTTGGCACGGCCAAATCTTTGGGCAAATAAATGTACGCACGCCCGCGAGAAGCCCCTCTCCTACGGCGAAGGCTTCGCCATTGGTCAGTATTTCGGTTTTCACCATCTGCCCAGAGCGTGCAAACGACAAGGGCAGACCGTGCGAACGACAAGGGCAGAGCGTTTCGACCATCTGCGCAGACCGTTTCGAGCGGCACGGCGCATAGGGGAAAGTCCCAACGCAGCAAGGCGAAATCGCCTTATGGTCGATTTCTCGGTTTCCGCGCTCTCGCTGGTCACTTTTTCCGATGTCCTCTCGCAGCGGGCGCGCAAAGCGTTTTTTGCTATACGCAGTATATAAAAAGCGGTGTAAGGCGTAAATAATAGTGAAAACATTTGGCTATTCTGCTAATAATGCCTAATTTTGCACGGCATTACGCAAAAAACCGTTTTTCTAAATATATGGACAATTTCTATAAGATTAAGCAAGGACTCAATCTTAGGCTCAAAGGTGTCGCCGAGCATAGCATCAGCCGCACCATTGAAGCGCATGAGTATGCTTTGCAGCCCACCGACTTTACCGGCATCACGCCGCGCATCGTCGTCAAGGAGGGCGAGCACGTGCTCGCTGGCACTCCTCTGTTTGTGGACAAAGCCACAGAGCGCATCCGCTTTGTCAGCCCCGTCAGCGGCGTCATCAAGGCCGTAGAGCGTGGCGAACGCCGCAAGGTGTTGCGCGTTGTTATCACCCCCGATGCTGTGCAGGCCTACAAGGACTTCGGTCCCATGGAGCCCGCCAAGGCAGACGCCCAGCAGATGGTAGAGTTCCTCTCGGAAGCGGGCTTGTTCGCCTTCCTCCGTCAGCGTCCGTACGACGTCATTGCTACGCCGACCGACACGCCCAAGGCCATCTTCGTGAGCGCGTTTAGCAAGATGCCGCTTGCCGCAGACTTCCCCTTCACCGTCAAAGGTCAGGAAGAAGACTTCAACCTCGGCATCCGCGCCCTCTCGCGCATCGCCAAAGTGCACCTCGGCATCGCGCCCGAGCAAGTGAACACCCCCATCCTGCCCATTCCCGAGGCAGAAGTCAGCCAGTTTAGCGGTCCTAACCCCGCTGGCAACGTGGGCGTACACATCAATCACGTCAGCCCCATCAACAAGGGCGAGACCGTGTGGACGATGGGCGCAGAAGCCGTCATCTTCGTGGGAAGACTCATGCGCACGGGTAAGGTAGATTTCACCCGTACCATCGCCGTGGCTGGTAGTCAAGTGGAAAAGCCGGCCTACGTCAGCGTCAAGGTCGGTGCTGCCATCGCCGACATCGTGAAGGACAACCTCAAAGCAGCCGAGCACAAGCAGCGCATCATCAGCGGCAATCCGCTGGTAGGTGAGCGCACGGAAGAGGCAGGCTACCTCGGCGCATTTGCCACGGAAGTCTGCGTGCTGCCCGACGGCGGCGACATCGACGAGGCCTTCGGCTGGATCATGCCGCGCATGAATCAGCATAGCACCTCACGCAGTTATTTCAGCTGGCTGCTTCCGGGCAAGAGTTACGACACCGACTGCCGCATCAAGGGTGGCGAACGCCACATGATAATGTCGGCCGAATATGAGAAGGTGTTCCCCATGGACATCTACCCCTCCTACCTTGTCAAGGCCATCCTCACGGGCGATATAGACCGTCAGGAGCAACTCGGTATCTACGAGGTGGCCCCCGAAGATTTCGCCGTAGCCGAATATGTAGATTCCTCCAAGTTGGAGTTGCAACGCATCGTGCGCGAAGGCTTGGACATACTACGCAAGGAAAACGCCTAAATCAGACCAAGACATTACAGACATCATGATAAAGAAATTCTTCGACAATATCCGTCCAAACTTTGAGCCCGAAGGCAAACTCCACGCGTTCCGCTCACTGTTTGAAGGCTTCGAGTCGTTCATGCTCGTCCCCAATGCCACCGCCAAAAACGGCGTCAGCATACACGACAGCATCGACTCCAAGCGCATCATGTCCTTCGTTGTTCTCGCCCTCATCCCAGCTATGCTGGTGGGCATGTACAACATCGGCTACCAGAACTACGCCGCTGCCGGCCACGCTGCCGACGCCTCATGGCTCGCCATGCTGCTCTACGGCGCAGTGCTGCTCATCCCCAAGATACTCGTGAGCTACATCGTAGGTCTCGGCATAGAGTTCACCGTAGCGCAGTGGAAACACGAAGAGATACAGGAAGGCTTCCTCGTCAGCGGTATCCTCATCCCGCTCATCGTGCCTGTCAATTGCCCGCTCTGATGCTGGGTGTCGCTGTGGCTTTCAGCGTCATCTTCGCCAAGGAGATTTTTGGCGGCACGGGCATGAACATCTGCAACCCTGCCCTCGTCACGCGTGCTTTCCTCTTCTTCGCTTGGCCCACCGAGATCAGGGGCGAAAACTGCGGGGTCAGCACCCAGTCGTGGCTGGGCCTCGGCTATGACCTGCCCGACACCATCGCGCAGGCCACCCC
>JAGHRU010000211.1 GCA_018066225.1 Candidatus Equimonas enterica | reverse complement strand
TTTATGGACAGCGCGGAGGAGGCACCTACGGCAGAGAGTCCCGTGGCCCAGTTTTTCGCTTCCATAGAGCAAGCAGCATTTTATACGGCACTCGACGATGCCTATCAGCAGGCGCACGGCACCTCTGTCCGCGAAGCCCTTGCCGATGGTTGCTACAAAGAGGTGCTGCGCGTATTGCTCACCGACGAAGGTCTCTGCTATGGCCATTTGCCCAAAGGCTTATTGCTGTTTCATGCGTATGCCGAAGGTAGCCGCACGCCGATGGAAGAACATCTGGTCGAAGGGGCGATGTATGCTCGAAATGCTGATGACAGCGTAAATATTCACTTCACCGTCTCGCACGAGCACAAGGCTTTGTTTGAGACGTTACAGCGCAGGATTTCAGATGATTATGCGCAGCGATTTGGCGTAAAGTATAACATCTCTTACAGCGAGCAGCAGCCATCGACAGACACCGTAGCCGTCAATCCCGACAACACTCCCTTCGTTCTCTCCGATGGCACGATGTTGTTCCGCCCTGGTGGTCATGGCGCGCTGATTGAGAATTTGGGTGAACTCGATGCCGATGTCATCTTCATCAAAAACATAGACAACGTCGTCCCCGATCGTCTCAAAGCAGAGACGGTGCGTTACAAGCAAATTCTATCAGGCTTGCTCGTGGAGGTGCAGGCGAGGGTCTTTGCTTATACCCAGCAGTTGGAGCAGGGGGCGTGCACAGCAGACGACTTGCAGCACATCCTGGACTTCACGCGTGAGGTATTCTGCATTACGCCGCCCGGAGTCTTGACTGGTGAGCCACTACGTCAATACTTGCTGACGAAACTGCGCCGTCCGATGCGTGTCTGCGGCATGGTGCGCAATGTTGGAGAGCCCGGTGGCGGTCCGTTTGTGGCCTACAATGCCGATGGCAGTCGCTCGTTGCAAATCTTGGAGCAGTCGCAAATTGACCTTGACAATGCCGAAGCCGTGGCGATGTTTAAGCAAGGTACGCACTTCAACCCCGTAGATTTAGTATGCGGCATCAAAGACTATCGCGGAGAGAAATATCATCTGAGAGATTTCGTTGATAAATCTACGGGCTTCATTTCCAGCAAATCCAAGGATGGCAAACCACTGAAAGCCTTGGAATTGCCAGGGCTTTGGAATGGGGCGATGAGCGATTGGCTCACGCTGTTTGTCGAAGTACCGCTCTCTACTTTCAACCCCGTCAAGACGGTGAACGACTTATTCCGCGCCGAACATTTACGATAAGGCGCAGTCGTGCCCCCCATTTCCCCATAGCAGCAACACAGCCATGATACTCCTTATCCTTATCACCGCCTTGCTCCTCTTGGCGCAATGGCTTTGGATCACCCCTGATATGTGGTGGGCCGAAGGGGCTATCCGTGGCATTACGGCTTGCTTGACAGCAGGCGTTGTGCGCTTCTTGCTGTTGCAAATCACGGGGTGGCATATCGAAGTCAGGCGTCTCGCGCGCATACTGCTGCTCTTGGTCGGTGTGGTGATGCTTTGGCTGCTCTGTCCGCCCGTTTCGCTATGGCATTGGGTCGTCATGTTGTCGCTGGTTGCAGTGACACTGATAGGGCTGTTCCGCTACCATTTCACCACCATCTTTATGACGCTCTTATCAGGTGTCGGTGGGGCTTTCATTTTGTACTAAAACCTATCTGGGCAGAGCGTTAAAACGATGAGCGCAGACCGTGAAAACAGTCTGCGCTCATCGTTTTTCTTATCTGGGCAAGTCGGTTTCAGCGTGTCACAACACGGTCACCAAGCAGTGGTGCAAACTTCTTCATTATCGTGCGAAGCACCATCAGTTCTTCCATAATACGATTTACGGCTTCAGCGTCTTTTTGCACTTCCGGGTCGCGGATTTCGAGTTGTAGCCTTGCTATTTCTTTTTTCACCACGGCGCATTTCACGTCCAGCACGAGGCGTGGCACGATTTCGTAGAGCCGCATCTCGTCTTGTCTGAACTGCTTCTGCTGGCTTTGGCATAGCGGATACTTATCCGTGAAAGTCTGCGTGGCAAATTGCGCTATCGCCGTGTCTTGATGTTCCAAGAAGTAGTTGCATGCCACGAAATCCGCCTCTTCGGCATGGACGGCAGCCTCTTCGATGACCGCGCGATAGAGGGCGTTGGTGAGTGTTATGCCGTCGCTGGTGAGTTCCTCTACGACGAAGGTGGCCACTTTCGTGTTCTCCTCTTCTGTCACCATCGGTTTTTTGCCGTCCTCGGGTGTAGGGTAGAGCATCATATCGCCGTAGCGGAGCACCGCTATGGCCAGTTCACGCTCTTCGATATTGTCTGCGGCAGGTGCTGGCAGCGCGGTAGGCGCGGTTGGTGCCTCCTGTGGCTGCGTACCGACACGGCTATCAGCGTTTGCAGCGGCATTGCCTCTCGTCGCACTGCTCTGGCTTGAAGCGTTGGAGACTATGCGGTGGCGCTCCTTATCGACTGCTGCGATGATATTTTGCTCGCTGATACCTGTGAGTTCGGCACATTCCTTGGTATAGACTTGGCGTGCTATCGTGTCGGGAATGAGCGCGATGTACGCTGCCATCTCGTCTATGGCTGCGATGACCATCTGTGGGTCACCCTTGCTTTCTTTCAGGCGAAGCGTTGTGAAGAAGCGTATGAAGTCCGTAGCATTGGCTTCGATATATTGCTTAAACTCGGTGGCAGAGTGTGTCTTGACAAATTCGTCGGGGTCTTGTCCGTCAGGCAACACCAGCACTTTTATCTTGAAGCCGTTGGCCAGCAACATTCGGGTGGCGCGCTCGGCTGCGTGGATGCCAGCGGCGTCGCCGTCAAAGATAAGCGTAGCGTTGTTGGTAAATCGACGTATGAGATTTATCTGTCCCTCGGTAAAGGCAGTGCCACAGGGTGCAACGACATTCTCAATGCCGCATTGGTGCATGCTGATGACATCGAGATAACCCTCAACGATGATGACCTCGTCTTGCGCTGCTATGGCTTTCTTGGCTTGGTACAAACCGTAAAGCACGCGCTCCTTGTGGTAGATGGCACTCTCGGGAGAGTTGATGTATTTGCCGACGTGCTTTACCTTCTCGCTGGCGAGTATGCGACCGCCGAAGCCAACAACGCGCCCGCTGGTGTCATAGATGGGGAACATCACACGCCCACGAAAGGCATCGTAAGTGCGCCCACCATCTTCCGTCTGCTTGCATAGTCCCGTCTGGCAGAGGTATTCCGTCTTGTGGCCGACGGCCTCGGCAGCCGTAAGCAGTGCGTTGCTGGTCTCTGGAGCATAGCCGAGGCCAAACTTGCGTATGGTGTCGTCACGCAGTGCTCTACCGCGGAAGTAGGCCATACCGATGGCAATGCCGTCGGCACTCTCGTGGAGCGTCTTTTGGAAGTATTGCTGCGCCCATTCATTGACTACCAACAGGCTTTCACGCTCCGAGGCAATGGCTTTGTCTTTCTCCGTCAGTTCGCGTTCCTTCACTTCTATGCCATAGCGTTTTCCCAGCCATTTGATGGCTTCGGGGAAGGATAACTGCTCGTGCTTCATCACGAAGGAGAACACATTGCCTCCCTCGCCACAGCTCCAGCATTTGCAGGTCTGTCGCGTCGGGCTGACAGTGAAGGACGGTGTCCTGTCGTCGTGGAATGGGCAGAGACCGATGTAGTTGGCCCCGCGCTTGCGTAGCGTGACAAACTCCTGCACGACATCGACGATGTCGGCAGCGGCTCTAATGCGTTCTATGGTAGTGTGATCAATCATCGTAGTTCGTCCAATACTATACGTCCCGATGGCTCACGGCGTTTCAGCGGTGTGACTGGCGGTGGAGCGAATGTCAGGCCTTGCAGCGCCTGTTCCGTGGTGCGCTGGGCTATGTCGGGCGTGTTGTTTTCTTGTGACAGGTGGCAGAGCCATATATGTCGGGTGCGTGGCGTGAGATGCGCTTTGAGGAAAGCTGCAGCCTCAGCGTTGGAGGTGTGGCCGTAAGCCCCCAAGATTCTGCC
This sequence comes from Candidatus Equimonas enterica, assembly GCA_018066225.1. Classification (GTDB taxonomy): domain Bacteria; phylum Bacteroidota; class Bacteroidia; order Bacteroidales; family Bacteroidaceae; genus Alloprevotella; species Alloprevotella enterica. The sequence continues at coordinate 1,079 of JAGHRU010000211.1, read as the reverse complement.
TTTCAAGCGGGCTGGGTAAGGACCTACACGCAGCATCTGTTCGTCGTAGTTGGACTCGAAGACGATGTAATCGGCCTGCGGCACATACTCCTTTGCCTTGTCGGGAATAGTGCCGATGTCGGTCATCAGCAGCAAAGTGCCCTTTGAGGCAGGATGGAGAAGGTCGGCTGCGATGTCCCACGCGATGAAGTAGCCGCTATTGTCCGACGCATCGTGCTTAATGTGAAAGGGTGTCAGGCGAAATGGGCCGATGGAGAACGTCTCGTCCTGTGCTATGTCATGGCGCATTTCCTGCGGTACTTTCTTCGTCAAAAACCTATTGCGAAGCATCCCCTCGTGCACATTGCGTGTGGCATATACGGGGATGTGTCGCTGCTGCGACAGGTAACCGACCGCCTTGACATGGTCGGCGTGGTCATGGGTTACGACGATGGCTTTAATGTGTTCCTGATTGAGGCCGTAGGTATTGGTGTGACGCTTAAACAGGCGTATGCCTATGCCTAAATCTATGAGGATGGCTGTATCGTTGGCTTCGAGGAAATAGCAGTTGCCACTGCTGCCGCTTCCTAATACAGTGAGGGTAGTCATATTCAGTGATAACGTAGGAGGTTAGAAAGGGAGACCCACAGCGAAGTGCAGGGTGAAGTCGCGGGAAAAGTTGGGATGCGTAATAGGGTAGTGGTCACGGCCGTGAGGACAGGCTGGGTCGATGGCCTTCATGCCGCCGTCGAAGCGTAGGATGAAATAGCCGAAATTAAGACGCAGTCCGAGGCCATAGGCCACAGCGATTTCACGATAAAACGTATTCCACTTAAATTTTCCGCCAGGTTGATTGGCGTAGTCGCGCGTATTCCAGATGTTGCCTGCGTCGATGAAGGCAGCGCCATGGAGTTTCCAGAACAAGAAACTGCGAAACTCTACCGAGAGGTCGAGGTGCATGTTTCCCGTCTGGTTGATGAAGTCTATATTGCCATCGGTGCCTGCGTAGGAGCCGGGGCCCAGGCGGCGCACGCTCCATCCTCTGACGCTGTTGGCGCCACCAGCAAAGTAGCGACGCTCGTAGGGGATGATGGATGAAT